>JAITAM010000057.1 GCA_031284085.1 Spirochaetaceae bacterium | reverse complement strand
TCTTGTCCCGCTTTTTGCAAGCAGGAAGCTGTGCTCTGCTTCCGATAGGACAGCCTTAGAAACAGGCTGCACCTGCTTCTTTCAGACGGAGAGTTGTACGCTGTTCCCGATACAAGAACCTTAGAAACAGGCCGTGCCTGCTTAGAAACGGGCTGCTCTGAGGGGTCAGACCTCAAGCTGCTTCTTGCAGATGGAGAGGCGTACTCCACTCCCGATAGAACGCCGAAGCTTAGAAACTCACTATCAGGCAGGCAGGAAGCCAAGAGAGAGATTGGTCTGCGTTAGGATTAACAGCGGCGTGCGGTCTTAGGTCTGTCCCCTTATCCCGCACCCTCCTCTTGTCCCGCTTTTTGCAAGCAGGAAGCTGTGCTCTGCTTCCGATAGGACAGCCTTAGAAACAGGCTGCACCTGCTTCTTTCAGACGGAGAGTTGTACGCTGTTCCCGATACAAGAATCTTAGAAACAGGCCGTGCCTGCTTAGAAACGGGCTGCTCTGAGGGGTCAGACTTCAAGCTGCTTCTTGCAGACAGAAAGCCGTCCACTGTTCCCGATACAAGAATCTTAGAAACAGGCCGTGCCTGCTTAGAAACGGGCTGGTCTGAGGGGTCAGACCTCAAGCTGCTTCTTGCAGGCAGAAAGCCGTCCGCTGCTTCCGATACAAGAACCTTAGAAACAGGCCGTGCCTGCTTAGAAACAGGCTGGTCTGAAGGGTCAGACTTCAAGCTGCTTCTTTCAGACGGAGAGTTGTACGCTGTTCCCGATACAAGAACCTTAGAAACAGGCCGTGCCTGCTTAGAAACGGGCTGCCCTGAAGGGCCAGACCTCAAGCTGCTTCTTGCAGGCAGAAAGCCGTCCACTGCTTCCGATACAAGAACCTTAGAAACAGGCCGTGCCTGCTTAGAAATGGGCTGGTCTGAGGGGTCAGACTTCAAGCTGCTTCTTGCAGATGGAGAGGCGTACTCCACTCCCGATAGAACGCCGAAGCTTAGAAACTCGCTATCAGGCAGGCAGGAAGCCAAGAGAGAGACTGGTCTGCGTTAGGATTAGCAGCGCCGTACGGTCTTAGGTCTGTCCCCTTGTCCCGCATCCTCCTCTTGTCCTGCTTTTTGCAGGCAGGAAGCTGTGCTCTGCTTTCGATGTCAATGCCGAGAACTTTGAAACAGCCTACGGCTCTTGAAAGAGGTTGGCATGGCTGGCTTGAGAAGTATAAAAATACAATGCTTGTGGAATTGAAAAGTGCAGAACAGTTAAAATGCTCTGTCAGTCTAAGCTTGATCTGTGAAACAAGAAGGCTAAAGCAATGGGCGCCTCCGGCCTCCGTGCCGTCCACCCAAGCTTTCAGTCCCGATATCTTTTATAAATGCCCGTCATCCAAGATGACAATATCTACCCGCCGATTATAAGCACGCCCTTCTCTCGTGTCGCTCTGAGCAACCGGGGCGGTATCGGCATAGCCGGTTACAATAAGCCGATTTTCATCAACACCAAGCGCACTGATGAATTCCAGCACTGAAATTGACCTAGCAACCGACAGTTTCCAGTTTGAACCTTCCCAAAGACCATTTGCATCAGGCTGTTCCGCATCGGTATGTCCTTCTATTCGGAATTTCCTTCCACGCAATTCGTCAGCGTTGAGTAAGGTAACAAGACGGAGAAATATATCACGCGTTTCTTCAATGTTAAGTCGGGCGCTTGCCGTAGCAAAAAAAGCATCGGCGGCAAGGCTAATGATAAGCCCTCGCTCATCGTGGGTAATGGTAACTTTATTTGATTTGACTTCCGGATTAAAAAGAGATTGTGCGCGGCGCGTGGCACTGCCAAGCGAGCGCCCGCGATCCATAGAGGGGAGAGCGGAAATGGTATTGCCTAATTCCGCCATTTTACCAACCGAAGAAGTATTGCCGCCGGTTGAGGAACCCATGCCGATGTTATTCAACGATGAGAACAGTGTAGCTAATTCGCTAGGGACGGTTTCGGTAGTATCAAACAGAGCAACAAAGAAGCATAGTAACAAGGTTACCATGTCGGAGTAAGTTACAATCCAGTCGCCTTTTACTCCCTCGTCTTCCCTTTTTTTCTTCTTTGCCATTCTTTATTCCTTACCAATCTCCCGTTCTATATCTTCCCGTGATTTAGGATCGAGGTAGGAGAGGAGTTTTGAGGCAAGCATGCGGGGATTGTCGCCGGCTTGGATGGAAAGAATACCTTCAATCTCAAGCTCTCTCAGCTGTGTTTCGGCAGCGTCATAAGATTTTAGCTTTCCTGAAATCGGAATACAGATCAAGTTGGCGATCATAGCGCCGTACAGTGTGGTAATAAGAGCGACAGCCATGTTTGGTCCTAAGGCGCTCTTGTCTGCCAAGTTCTGCAACATGGCAATAAGACCGACAACCGTTCCTAACATTCCAAGACCCGGCGCCAGCGTTCCCCACATATTGACTACCCCGATTTTATCGGCGTGGCGGCCTTGCATCTGACTTAACTCATTTTCAAGCAAGTCGCGGATGATAGCTCCATCAGTACCGTCAACAACAAGGCGCATTCCTTTTCTCAGGAACTCATCATCGAGATCTTCAAGCTCTTCGTCTAATGAAAGAAGTCCTTCTCGCCTTGCTTTTTCAGAAAAAGATTGCAATTTAACAATAATCCCTTTCGTATTGTACGTGCGAAGCGACATAGCAAGACCCATTGTTTTCCATATACCAACGGCGACAGGTATACTGCTAAAGGTAAAAAGAGCAAGATACGAGCCGACAACAGTCATAAGAAACGACGGGAAGTCTAGATAAGTTAGTATGCTACCGCCGGAAGTGTAAATTGCCATAACGGTCATAGCAAATACACCGACTAAGCCTATTATGGTTGCTATGTTCAAAATCTACTCCTCATTTTTGAATCCACCGATCCGTCTTCGGTATTCAACAATCCGATCTATAACTACCGGTACTTTCTCTTTTACCACTAGATATTTACCGGAGAGCATAAGCAATGTTGTATCCGGTTTACATTCAATATACTCGATCTGGTGGGGGTTAATATAATACTCCTGTCCATCAAGACGGGTTACTAAAATCATAAGATATACCTATCGTTTTAAGCTCAATAATTCTTGGAGAAGCTGGTCTGCCGTTTGGATCGTACGGGAATTTGCCTGAAAGCCGCGCTGAGTAACGATCATATCGGTAAACTGCTCGGACATATCAACATTGGACATCTCCAAGGTACCGGATATGATCTTTCCTTTGTCGGTAGTAAGAGCCGGACCAATATTCGCCATGCCGGAATTGGTGGATACGGTAAAAGTGCTATCGCCGGCTTTTTCCAAGCCGTTCTGGTTGGCAAAAGTTGCCATAGCGATCTGCCCTATGATCCGGTTTGTACCGTTTGAATACACGCCGTTAATCGTACCGCTCTGATCTATTTTGAACTCTTTAAGGTAGCCCATAGTATAACCATCTTGAGACACAGCTTTGGAAGTGCTGGTTTCAGCAAATTGAGTGATTGAATTGATAAAGCCGCCAACTGTACCTAAATTGAGGGCAAATTCCTGCCGGACTTGAGCGCCATCTGCATCAGGGTCGGTATTTGGCACATCGTAGGCAACATTCATCACCACCCGTGCGCCTGCTACTTCACCGGACATATTACCGGCGGCATCCACAGCACTGAGCAAAGTACCGCTGTTGGAGAAATTTATAGTAAAATCAGATGCATCGCCGGCTGCAGGCGGTGCATCACCAAAGCCTATTGTTGCGTTCCGGGGAATCTCTGCTTCCGGATCGACCGTAACAGCCGCATTCCAACTATTTGGAGTACCGGCTATCCGTGTAAATTCAACCTGCAAGCTATGTTCATCACCAAAACTATCGTACACTTTGATCGTAGTTGACCATGTCCCCTGCCTGACCTCTAGGGCTGTTGCGTTTTCCGGAATTTCCGGAATACGCTTGTCAAGATTACACGCAAAATCAATGATAGTTGTCGCTTTTGCCGGGTCTTTTGCTCCAACCGGAATAATCAGATCCTCTACCGTACGGGATACATCAAGAATCTGAGTTCCATCAATATCTTGCGCCATCCAACCTTGGACTTTCATACCATTAGCCGGATTGACCAGTGTTCCATCGGTATCCACACCAAAGGCGCCGGCGCGGGTATATAAAAATTCTTGCCCTTCTTTAAGAACAAAGAAGCCGGTCCCTGAAATTGCAAGATCAGTTGTAACACCGGTAGTTTGCAAGGAACCTTGGTTATGTATGGTATCAATCGCCGCTACAGACATTCCCAAACCGACTTCTTGCGGGTTGACACCACCAAGTTCTTCAGTAGGTCGTGCCGCACCTTTAATCTGCTGATAGAGCAGATCCTGAAATTGAACCCGCCCCTTCTTAAATCCGGTTGTGTTGATATTTGCAATATTATTTCCAACCACATCCATTCTTGTCTGGTGATTCTGCAATCCAGATACACCGGAATACAATGACCGCATCATAAACTGTTTCTCTCCCTAGTTTTCGATTTCTATTACTTTTGTTACCTGTTCCCATGGATAATAGGAACCGTTGACCAGTACTTCAGGCGCCGATCCCCGTGTAACTGCCTGTACCACACCGGTTACCAACTGCTCTCCATCAAGCAACTCCACTCCTTTCCCTAAAGCGGCTGTAGCTTCGCTGCCGGAAAGCATAGCCGTCATTTTAGAAAAATCGCTTGCCATACTGGTCATTTGTTCTAACGATGAGAACTGAGCCATTTGAGCGACAAATTCTTTATCTTCCATAGGGGCGGTCGGGTCTTGATAGGAAAGCTGAGTAATGAGTATTTTCAAAAAATCATCTTTCCCCAGACTTTGCTGAGGAAGCTTCCCGTTTTGTATACTTTTATTAAGTCTATCCACTTCCAAGGTTACCTGCGCCTTTTCTTGTGGGCTTAAAAAAATTGTTTCCATTGCTTACTCCTCTTATACCAATACATTTATTTGCTGCATCTCTAGTGTTTCAGTTATAGAACTTGCTTCCGGTTCAAAACTATCATACACAGCAGCCAGACGTTCTGAAAAAAACTGCCCTGTATTGCGCTGCTGTCCATTGCCGGCTCCATTTTGATTGCCGCCGGCAAGTCTTGTATCAAGATGTGCTGTCTGAAAACCGGAATCACGAAATGCTTGTTCAAGAGAATGGATCTCTCGTTCAAAAGCCCGAAGCACTTCGGTATTTTCTACAAGAATATGACCAATAAGTTTATTTTCGACCATTTCAAGATGTACCTTTACAGTTCCTAAAGATTCGGGCTTTAGCGATAAACGAATGATACCGGAATCTCCGTTTTTCAGCACTATCTGTGCCTGACGGACAATATCACCTGAAAGCTTGCCCTGCAGTTCTTGCGCTAAAACTGTTTCAAACTGATTCGTCTGTGTAAATTCGGTTGCGTTGCTTGCCAAGTTCGATGATGTAACATTAGAACGCAGATCAAGCATCAAGTCAGACTGTGAATTGGCTGTTGCCGTTTGCTGTGTTTGATGAAGAGATACCGTATCAGTACTTTGCCGGGTATTGTCTGGGACAATTTCACTACGGAGATCACGTAGTGAAATCCGATTGGATTTTTCTGGCTTTTTTGTCGGTTGTTGCTCCTGAGGAGCAGGATTTGTCTCTTCTTTCGCAACCCGCTTTTTTAACATCTCATCGACATCCACCGTTGTACTCTTTGTTAAAGGGACGGTTTCGGCGATCGCTTTGGCGGTTTTTGGTGTATCCGTTACTACATCTTTCAGTACTATCGACTCTTGTGCTTTATCCTCTTTCATCATTGGTATTGCAGATTCGGCGCGAGGATTCTCGCTATCTTTCTTTTTACTTTTTACTTCGGATAGCACTTGCATTACTGGATTAGAAACAAGAGCCACAAGTTGCTCGGTAGCATCGGAAGTTTCATCTTTATTTTTTATTTTTACCGGTTTATCAGTGTGTATTACCGGTGTTGTCGTTTTCTTTACAGCTTTTTCTGTTCCGGCTGCCGATTTATTTGCTAGAGTCGGTGCATGCTTTTTTACACGCATCTTTTCAAATATTTGGGAAAAAACCTCTGGTTTTTCGGCACTTGTCTTTTTCCCTGTCTTTTGCACTGATAAAAGAGATTGTATTTTCGTTATTGGTGCTGTTATCTGCATTTTCCTCTCCCGCAAACATTAGCTTAGTGCTGAAGGCTGCCGTGCCATTTTACGCTGTAGCTCGGCTGCTCGTTCCGCCGGCATAAGCGACATCCAATATGACACGATAGAAGTCGTTCCTTCGGCTGCAGCTATTTCTTCAAGTTTACGGAACACTTCAATAATATCCTGATCTTCCATATTGACGATAATGGCGACGGCTTGCACCGGCGGCATCCCGTTTAGGTAGCGGGCATTTTGTTCAATGTTCCTTTCTCTAGTTTCGGATTCTTGTACCAGAGCATTATACGATTGTTCCTGTTCATCCAATGCTTTTTGCCTTTCTTCTAATTCTGCTGCTATCTGATCAAGCTCATTGCGTTGATTTTGCAGATCTTGCTTTTGTTTTTCTAAGTCAACCTTCTGTAATTCCAAAGCTTCAAGTCGGACTGCAAGGCGCTCCGCATCAAGAGAAATTAATTCTTTGTCTGAACTGGCGGTCTGTGTACGACCTTCTCTGCCAATAAATTTATAGAGTGGTGAAAGAAGAGTCTTTGCATCAATAACATTAAGATAATCAAACCACACGATACCACCGCCTACCAGTACGAGGATAAGCAGTAATAATACAATCACTCTGCCTAAAATGCGCGGTTTTCCGTAATTGGCCACGTTTCTATTCCTTCATTAGAAATGAGATTTTAGATTCTAAGCAGTAGAATCGAAAGCACACAATAAGCTTTCAGCTCGATCCTCTGCCGGCTCCTCATTCCCTTCTTTAATGCCATTAACTTTTTTTGAGTAATATACTCAAGATCGGCACATAATAAGATTTCTTTAGGGTATGGATATGAACCGTGCAAAACGCCGAAACAGTGTAAGCTTGCAATTCCAGTTATCTTTTTCGGTTTGTAATTACTAAACGGTCAAATATATTGATATTTTTAACAATAATTTTATCCGCATACACTTCTATATGGTGCTGGTTGGCAAAGTTCCTAAGAACATCTTTAGTTTGTGCGTTGCTCATTCCTGCCCAATGAGCAATATCGTCAAGAGTTGTGATAAACTCACGATATTGAGTGCGGGGATCAGTAACCGACTGGAATTCGTTAAGCGTAAGGAAGACGGCTGCAATCCTTGCGGCCGGGTCTTTAATTGTAAGAATCATAAGACGCTTTCTTTGATCATTAATTCGTTTGGTAAACGTCTTTAATAACTTTAGCGCTATCTGTGGATTTCCTTTCATAAGAATTTCAAAATTTTGCCGGTTAAATTCGAGAAGAGTTACTGTATCAACGGCAATAGCCGTTGCGGATCGGGGAGAATTCTCCAAAATGGCCATCTCCCCAAATACATCAGATGGCTGTAATATATCAAGAATTTTTTCAATGCCGCCTATTAACTTTATTAGTTTTACTTGACCGGATTGCACCAAATAAAACGTATCACCCGGTTCGAATTCAGAAAATATTATCTGCCCATCTTGAAAAACTTTGGCAAAACGATTAAAAGCCTCAAGATTCATACTTAACCATAACACGCCGCCAAAGGCTCTGTCAATTAGCTTACAGCCTATATAAAAGCTATTGAAAGGATCTACATATACCGGCGTGAGAATAGTTGTAAGTAGCGGAGCTTGCCTGAAACCTTGGGAAAGTGGCATGTAAGCCGGTTAAAAAAGGTGTGCCAGAGCGGGTTTTGCGGAGCGAGTAGTATGAAGAATTGCTGATATTCGGGGGCATGCTCTCAGGATTCCACGTTAAAACAGACCCTGACGCTCATAGGGCTGGAAAACGATCTACAGGCGAAGGGCAATTGTTGCTGGAAAGTATCAGGAACATAAGAATATGCGGTTAATCTCTTGATGGATAGCGCATGAAAACAAGTGAATATGGATTTAGGGCAAGGGGAGTTGAGGTTTACTCCTGTGGAACCGCCGAAATGGAGCCGGACCATCCGTGATGAGTATGGCATGGAATTATATAAACGGTGGGAGATAGAGCGGTTTTCTGCGGCTCAAGGGATTGGGAGGGATTTGCCTGCTATGAGAAACTTGAAGGCATGTTTAAGGTCTTTATCTATGCAAGGCTTGTATTTGTATCTCTTTGCATACTGTGAACACGCCCTAGATAAGAGAGGCAGGGCGCAGCGGGACAGACATAGGCTGAGTACGGGTATGTACCTATAAGCAGACCTTCTTGGTAACTATTAGTATTCTAGTTGATACAACGAAAGCTACACCATGCTAGGCTTAGTTTAGGCTGAACGCTAGGCTTAGTTTAGGGTGAACGTAAGGCTTAGTTTAGACTGAACGCTAGGCTTAGTTTAGGGTGAACGCTAGGCTTAGTTTAGGCTGAACGTAAGGCTTAGTTGAGACTGAACGCTAGGCTTAGTTTAGACTGAACGCTAGGCTTAGTTTAGGCTGAACGCTAGGCTTAGTTTAGGCTGAACGTAAGGCTTAGTTTAGGCTGAACGTAAGGCTTAGTTTAGGCTGAACGCTAGGCTTAGTTTAGGCTGAACGCTAGGCTTAGTTTAGGCTGAACGCTAGGCTTAGTTTAGGCTGAACGCTAGGCTTGGTTGAAGGCTGTCCTTCTTCAGCCAAAGGTATGGCCTCTTCTAGACCAGAAGTCTGGCTTACCTCAGCCGATCGGCAGCGATGAAGGCGAACGTATAGCCTGCTTGAAAGTTTCACTGTTAGGCTGGAATGGGAATAGACCTATGGATCTATGGTTAAGAAATGTGTGCGGCTGCCTTTCTTTATTGAGTTATAGAATTTCCTTAGCTCTCTCTTTTTGATTATCTTCATCGTTAGGAGGAGATTGTGAAAACAACCTTAGAAGATTTGAAGGAACGTCGGAGTATCCGGACCTTTAAGCCGGATCAGATCACTGATGAGGAGCTTGGCCAGATTTTGGAAGCCGGAACCTTTGCCCCAAGCGGGGCAAATATGCAATCTGCGGTAATTGTTGTGGCGCAAGACCCGGCTCTTATTAAGCAGCTTGAGCAACTCAATGCACAGGCGCTTAATAATCCGCAAGCGCATCCTTTCTTTGGAGCGCCGACTGTACTTAGTATCCTAGTTGATACAACGAAAGCGACACCGGTTGAGGATGGGGCATTGGTCATCGGGAATTTGCTTAATGCCGCCGCGGCTTTGGGCATCGGTTCTTGCTGGATACACAGAGCAAAAGAGGTTTTTGCCGGCGCGGAGGGACAGGAGCTTCTTCGTAAGTGGGGATTAGGTAAGCAGTACATCGGTGTTGGGCACTGCATATTAGGTTATGCGGCGGGACCTGTTCCAAGTGCATCTCCACGAAAAGCAGGTTACATTATTAAAGTATAGTTGCAAAAGAGTATTGTGTAAAAGTGCAGGTTTTTACACAATACTAGCCCTTCTTTCTTCTTTATGCTATGCTTTGCCTCATCGGGCAGCCAAACCCGATTTACCTTTGAAGGCAGCAAAGATTTTCAACAAATAATAGACAAGAGCCTTGCAGGGTTTATTAACAGAAAGGAGGGCGGACTTAAAGTCCGTAACGGCGCGTCCGGCTGGGCGCACCGTATAACAGATATGATTATTGTACTAGCAAAAGACATTTCTGAACATGCTAAAGAAATCATTCGCACGTATGTAAAAGAGCGCGGCTACCATATCCGAGAGCAGGTTCTGGGCGAGGATGCGATCATTGGAGCAACTGGGAAAGGGCAAATAGACTTACGGGAGATCGGACTTTTGCCGGGCGTTGAACGAGTAAGCGCTACAGCTAAACCGTATGAGTTAGCTTCACGTGAAACCAAACCGGAGGATACAATCGTTAGCGTAGGAGGAATTGCTATAGGCGGCGCCCGTATTTCCATAATAGCCGGGCCGTGTGCGGTAGAAAGCCGTGCGCAAATACTAGAGACGGCGGCTCTTGTCCGTGAATCCGGCGCGGTTATACTGCGAGGCGGCGCTTATAAGCCGCGAACAAGTCCTTACGCCTTTCAGGGGTTGGGTATGGAAGGGCTCGAATACTTGAAGGAAGCGGGCGAAAGGGAGGGAATGCCTATAGTAACCGAAGTGGTGTCTCCTGAATTAGCCGACTCCATGAAGGACTTGACGGATATGTTTCAGATCGGCGCTCGGAATATGCAGAACTTTGAACTCTTGAAAAGAGTCGGTAGTCTGGGCAAGCCGGTTTTACTCAAGCGTGGTCCTTCAGCAACGATTGAAGAGTGGCTTCTATCGGTGGAATATCTGCTTGCGGCCGGAACAAAAGACGTGGTGCTTTGCGAACGAGGAATACGCACCTTTGAAACCTACACGCGTAACACGTTGGACATTTCTGCAATACCGGTGATAAAAGAGCTGTCCCACCTGCCTATTATCGTGGATCCAAGCCATGCGGTCGGCATTAGAGCGAAGGTTGCGCCGGCAGCTCTTGCCGCCATTGCAGCCGGCGCTGACGGCATCACGGTGGAAGTGCATCCGGAGCCTGATAAAGCGCTCTCCGATGGGCAGCAGTCGCTCTATGGCGATCAGTTTGAGCGGCTCATGCGGGACATTGAAGCTTTAGCCCCTGTAGTAGGAAAAGAATTGCTGCGCACCCCGCGCCCGCACGTAAAAACCAGTACAACGCTGGTGCTGCAAACTGAAAAGCCGGTTTCTAATAGTATTGCTTTTTCCGGTGAGAGCGGAGCTTACGCAGAGCAGGCTCTTATGCGTGCCTTTGGCGAAGAAGCGCCTCGGATGATGGCGCCTTCTTTTACCGCGGTCTTTGATGCGGTGCTTGATGGAAAGGCTGGTTTCGGCATTATTCCGGTAGAAAACAGTCTTACCGGCTCCATCCATGAAAATTACGATCTGTTTCTACGCTATCCGGATATAGCCATAACCGGCGAGCTTAAGCTGCGTATCATCCATTGTTTGATCGCTTGTGAACAGGCAGCTCTTGATTCTATTTCTATAGTCCGCAGCCATCCTCAAGGCTTTGCGCAGTGCCGAGAGTTTCTCAATAACCATCCGACATGGAAAACCGAGGCCTACAATGATACGGCAAGTGCTGTCGCTTCTATTGCTCGTACCGGCGATCTTAACCTAGCCGCCATTGCAGGAGAAGCGGCTGCCCGCGCCCACGGTCTTAAGATTCTTCGATCAGGCATAGAAACAAACCCGCGCAATTACACTCGGTTTGTCATCATATCCCGGAGGAACGGCACGGCAACCATTGTTCCCTCGAGCCTTATCGGTGATAAGCAGCCTAACAAGGCTTCGTTGGTGTTTTCAGTACAGGATAGGCCCGGCTGTCTTTTTGAGTGCCTCAAGATATTGAGTGAGCGTGGCATTAACCTGTCCAAGCTCGAATCAAGACCCATACAAGGGCAGCCGTGGCAGTACCTGTTTTATGTTGATGTAAACATTCCAGAAAATCCTTCGGTTTTTAATGATGCGATTGAACCGCTCAAAGCGCAGGCGGCTAATTTCCATCTGCTTGGCGTCTACCGCGCATCAGCATAACAGCCTCAGGCTTTCTGCCTACAGGAAACACCTTAGGTCTGACCTAATTCACTGGAGTACCTTCAGCTCTGACTTCAGAATCGTGTCATCCACGAAAGAGATAATCTTTGTAATTCCGTGTTCCCGATGATAAGCCCCGCTGTACTTCCATTCACGCGGTTCTTTTACAAGCCCGGCTTTAACGGGATTCTGATCGATGTAGTTATACACATTCCAGAAGTCCTGCTCGTCTGTTATTACCCGCGAATAGAACCTATCTCCCCAGAAGTGTCCGGTTTTGTGGTTCATTTTGTTCCAGCGGATCGCAAATACCATCTTAATCCATTTCAATATCTCAGAAAGGCTCTGTCCTTCGGCTGGAGTGATAAGAAAATGGAAGTGATTCGACATGATACAAAAGTTCCAAAGTTTGAACTTGAAACCTTTTACCGTTAGTGCTTCCTCAACTATAGCGAGGAACAGCTCTTTCATCTTATCGGGATCGAGTTCAAAAAGGAAACGATTAACTACCGAGAAGATATAATACGTGAGACCTAAATCAGTACGGCCTCGTGGCGAATAATGCGATGCCATACATAGATAACGGGATAAACATGGCATTTTGCTTTAGTTTCTCGTTCTTTTTTTACTCTTTTTTTTCTTGAGGCTAGGTCTGACCTGATTTCCGGCTCTGTCGGAAAGTTCTGTTCTGGGCAAACATCCAGCCGCACAAGGTCTGACCTGATTCTAGACCGGACTTTGGGTTTTCAAAAATTGTGCGGCAATTTTTTACCTATTTTATGTTATTCGGTGTGTTTTTACAATAACCGGGGCCTTCGCGCAGCTTGTTCTCATTTCTCCATTCCCTCGGCGATTTGCCCATAATACGCCTAAAGGCCCGTGAAAAATTAAACTGATTCGG
>JAITAM010000174.1 GCA_031284085.1 Spirochaetaceae bacterium | reverse complement strand
TGTCTGCAAACAGCAGACATAGCCTATTGTATCCGGCATGACTAGACCTGAGATTGACTCCCAAGCATTGTCGAGATCGGTATTACCCGATAGCCTGCTTTTTTGAGCGCATCAAGCAGGACATTGATATGATTAAACAGATAATTTGCCCTGCCGGAAACCATACCAAGCCGGATTGGGATAATAGAGCCGGGTTGCACCATCTCCATAATGTATTCAATCATAGCCGCAACAGTCCCATCCGCTTTCTCCTCCGGATCAATATCACGGCCTATGGTTAGATATCCTGCCTTTGCAGCCGCAGCGCTTATTTGTTGAGAATGAGCGTAGTACGGAGGATGCCACAATAAGCGCAGATTCTCACCGGTAACGTTGTAAAACTCATCTTCATTAAGGCTGATGCCGCTGGTGATAAAATCCTCGCTAATACGGTAGCGGGAGGTGCTTAAATCAAGAGGCACGAAAAAAAGCGATGCGGTTTCCTGTCCGGCATGAACAATGTCCTTAACAAATACCGGATTACGGCGGATGAATTCACCGTTGAGAAAGAACGTCGCGGTCCACCCAAAACGCCGCAGCGCATCAAGCACGATAGGCAGCCCTGATGCATCGTCATAAAGATCAAAGCACAGAGCAATGTCCCTGTTGCCAAAACGCGGGCCGTGGGTAATGGGAAAGGGCGTGCCGCTTTCATCGTTTTGGGGCTTCCTCACTGCCGGGTATTGAGGAACCGAGACTAAAGGGACTGTGTTCATAGAATGAACGGATCGAACCATAGGAACATTCAGGTAGCGGCTTGCGGCTTGCCTTTCAAGAAATACTCGATACTCAGGTGAACTGAGAGAGGCGGCGCGAGGGGCGGCGTGATTAAGGGCAGTCCATGCCGCGCTTCCATCGGTAGTAAACCATGCGCCGTCAGATAAAGCTACAATCCGAGAACTTGCCTCTTCAAAACCATACCGCTCAACTGAGGAAAGGCAGAGCAATCTGGATTCTGCGCCGCCATCATTCAACTGAACAAGTTCAATCTTATACTGCCCGCCGATGACACACGCTCCATTGCTTGTCCATAGTGCAGAAAAGACTGGAGAGGCGCTGATACCGCGCAGCACAGTCCATGTTTGATAATCGTAGAGCAAAGCTCCGCTCTCTCCCCATATTAGTACTTGTTCGCCGTCAGGCGACAGAGCGGCATAAGAACCTTGCACAAGACCGTGTGAAATGAAGCCGGCGCTTGTACCGTCGCTGCCGAAGTTTAACCGGTATACCGCCAATGCACGCTTCTCTTTGTTTAAGAAGGAGGCAATGACGGTAAGGCTTGAAACGGACGGCCACAGAACCGTTAGTTCAACGCAGGTGGATGGTACTTTGAGATACGGAAAAGACAGAACAGTATCCGAAGAGACGGTGAGAGGGTAATAAAAAACAGTGCCGCCTTTGAAGAGGACTATGGAACGATAATCAGGAGCAATCCAGAACATATCAAAATCAGGATTAAAGTCAAAAGGGATGCTGCCAACCACAGTCCCTAAGGTAAGAAAGTCGGCGTATAGCTCCCGTGCAAAGAGCGCACTACTTTGCACTTGGTACAAGACCGAGCCGCTCAGATAAAAGAAATCGCCTCTTTGCCCCCATCGAATTGAATTGATCGTCCCCTTTCCTATGAACCGGTATTGTTCATCAATAGCCGCGAAAATAGTACTGCCCACCGAATAGTAGTACAATTTTCCATTCTTACTGTAGATAAACTGAGAGGAATCCGTACTCCAGCGTGCGGGAAAGGAACGGTCGTACTGTTCGATATTGTTGGCAACGGTTCTCTTTTCGCCGGAACGCAGATCAAGCAAGGATAAATTGCACAGAGCATAGGAAACCGGTTCAAGAAAAAGCACCCACTGCCCATCATGCGATACGGCAATATCGAGCAGCCGCCCTGAAACGGCATGAGAACCTTTATCAAAAGAAGGGAAAGCCTGAACGTTCTGTGGAATACCAGATGAAAGGGGGATACGCATAGTACCGAATGTATTTTGAATATAAAGCGCTTCACCGTTTTCGACCAGAGCCATGCTCTGCGGAACAAGAGTCAACTGCTGAAGGGTAGAATTGGGGAGCTGTGAAACAAACAGGGTCTTTGGCGCACTATCGGAGCTTACCTGAAAAAGGAGCTGGTTATTGGCGGATAGATCAAGCCCGCTAAAGCTGACTTGGCAATAAACAGAAAGCGGCAGCATCATAAGATAGAAGCAAAGCCGTCTTTTCACAGATCCTCCGTATGTTCAAAGAGAAAAAGGTCTAAGTCCTTCTCAATGCTAAGGAGATGAGCTTCCATTTTGTCTATTTGCTTGATTGAATATTGTACTTTTTTGTTCCATAAACGCTTGCAGGTTATATCTAATACAGTCTCGAATGACCTTTCGTCCAGTAAAGGCCTATTTTCATAATTTATACTCATAGTAGACAGTGTAACAAAAGCAAAAAGACTCTGCAATACAGCCGCAGGCCAGTCGCCCATTCTGAGGCTGGGTGGTTGGCTGTCATAGAAGCCGCAGGCTGCACAGGTCGGAAGCCTGCTGGCAGGTCAGACCTATCCAGCCTGTGGCTATCAGGAAAATTTTTTCCCGGCAGGGAAAATTGGCCTTAGCCGGCTAAACGCTTTATCATTCCTAAAACAAACAAAACGCCGCCACGCGGCTAAGGCAGCAGCTCTGAGGTTTGACCCCTTCTTCTGTGCGGTGGAAGCTCTCCTCCTAGCCCAAAGGGTCAGGCCGAAGCCATAGGATCGGGGAACAGGCTGGCCTGAGACCTCTGAAGTGTAATATGTAATATAAATACTTGAAATATATTAAAAAAGAGGGTAATTTATTTAGATAAGGAGTTATTATGCCTAATAATCGATCTTTGATAATGCTTGTTGACGATAACGCCACAAGCTTAAGAGATGCCCAAAGTATTTTGGCAGATCGTTATGATATATGTACCGCGAGCTCAGTCGCCGCTATGTTTGAGATGCTAAGGGTTCAACACCCAAACTTGATTTTAATTGATGTGGATATGCCGGAAATCAATGGATTTAAGGTGGTGGAGATGCTCTCGCAAGACTCAAATACCGTAAATATCCCTCTTATGTTTCTTGTTGAAAAGTACGATTTGGCGGAGTATCAGGACAGATTAAACGCCAACACCGTCGGGTACATCTGCAAACCGTTTTTTGGTCCAGTTTTTATCAAACGCATTGAAACGCAGCTATTCATGGCCACGCAGCAAGAGGCGATACGATCCCAGCAGCGGGTGTTTCAGACCTTTAGTTCCAACCTGCAAAAAATGGTGAAGGACATGAGCGTAGTCATTGAGGCCGAGTCCCAGCGGGTATGGGAACTGCAAACCGCGGTTATCAGCGTTATGGCGGAAA
>JAITAM010000111.1 GCA_031284085.1 Spirochaetaceae bacterium | reverse complement strand
CAAGAACCTTTGAAACACGCTGGCCTGCTGCTACGACTGTCGCAAAGCCGGAGAATCTTGCGCTTGCATTTTTTACCCTATCTTTAGTAGCATACTGATTATGAAAAAGTTATTTTTCTGTGCCTTATGCTTATGCACCACAATCCTCTATGCAGACGACTATAGGTCAGCGGCGCTTGATCTATGCCTTATCATTGACGGCTCATCCGCGGTCTCCAACACAAAAGATGAAATAGTTACGTGGTTATCGCAGACCGTCATTGACGGCATACTACAAAACAATGATAAATTGACGGTTTGGTTGGTGCAAAAAGATGCACAAATCATCTTCTCTGACATAATAGACGCCAACGGAAAAAATAGAGCAAAAACAGCGCTCAAAGCCGTTACACCATCGCAGACTATTACTAATTTTGATCCGGCTTTGGAAGCCGCCGTAAAGAGAGAGATCGACCCCAACCATATACCCTACACGCTCTTAGTCAGCGGGTCGATCTCCGCTCTGTCCGCAACGCTTTCAGGAAAGCAAGCCGGCGCATTGCGCTTTTCTAAAACGGAAGATCATCGCGGCTGGCAGAGCATTGTAATTGCTACCGATATAACCAATCGTGTGCAGCAGGCTGCGGCATCATATATGGCGGGGCGCTAATGGTTGCCCGTATTGCTACTCTCATGGCTTTTATCATAACGGCAGCCGCCATCGTGTTCTTGGGAAAGTATTCTCATGTATTAGACCGACAAAACAGCTCATGGGAACAACAAGCGCTGGTGCTGCCGCGGGTAATGCCTGCCGGATCAAAGGGCATGGATGAAGAAGAAACCGCTATTCGAGCCTACCTCGATACCTTAGAGATAAAGATGCCGCTTGCGGATAATGAAATATTCTGCGCAATACTGACCGGCAACTTTGACGACGACCCTTCTGAAGAGCAGATCATCGCCTATAGAAATATAGCCTCAGCTCGACAGTCAAAAGGGCTTGATGCCGTTTATATAACTTACCTTGATTTTGACGAAAAGTCCCACACGTATAGCAGGCTTTGGAATAAGCAAACCGGTGCGCACGGCCCCAATATCTCTCTTTATAATCAAGATATAATCGGAGACAGAAGTATTTGCATTGTTGTAGCCGGTATGACCGTATCGGGCGAACACAGTCTTACCATCTTCCGCAGCGCACAAGAGGATGGCGCTTTTGAGATCATAGCGGATATACAAATTAACGGGACAATTACTGTAGAAGGAAAAGAGCGCAGCCAAGCTTACCAGATGGGGCTAACCAATGGGCAAAGCTTTTCTATTATAACACGGGGTCAGGACAGTGAATCCGATAACATGCTCGATAAAATAGAGATTATCTATACGTACAACGCCCAGCATAACCGCTACGAACAGAGCAAAACGATCCATATACCGAATACGCAGCTTGAACAGCAAGGTCTTCGGGAACTGCTGCGAGGAGGGCGTGCAAAGCTGGAACAGTTTATTGACGGTTTGTGGTACTTTGTCGATAGCGACGGGGCATCCGATAAACATCAGTACCTTTACTTTAATAAAGACCAGCGGGAGATCATCTTTTATGACCGTGAAGTGCAGCAGGTGTTTAGATGGCAGGCTTCAACCGCAGCTCAATACGGCTTATCCATTACAAGCTCCAATATATCAGTAACAACGCTCTTTCGCTCCATTGACGTTGAGGTCGACTCTTTAGAACGCATACATGTTAAGGTCTTTGAAGACGTCAAACTCAGGATCGGTATGAACGTCTCATGGGACGGCTTCTATCGGCGGCTCAAAACGTACCAAAGAGTACAAGAAGAAAGCGAGCCGTTTCCTTCTTACAAGCTTGCCTCCTACACAAGCACCGTAGGAGGCATTAGTTTATCGCCAGACGCTTCTTATACACTCAGTGCGGCAGATACAACGATTAACGGCTCTTATTCATTTTTCCTTCTTGACGACCAAGAAGCGGTAGAGTTCCGCCCCGGCATTGCTTCAGGCGCTGCGCGTGAAATGTACACAGTAGAAACTTCCTCGCACGGTATAGTGCTGCTGCGTCCGGTACAATTAGACATACACGGTATGCACAGAATTGCAGGCACCCTTGTCATGTTAAGTCCGGCTGAAACAGAAGACGCCTCTGACTCCGACTAGATACCTGCAAGATGAAACAGCTTGCCGCTGTGCCTAAGCTTGAGCGCATTAGCCGTAGATCCACGAGGCGGTTTCATGGACGTATCGAGTTAAGATTACTACATGAATATATTTTTGGTATTTGGCAAGGAGCTTATTCCAGTTGCTGACTGTGGGAACTGCTTTCTTTATATGGTTACGAGCTGCGGCGGCATCTAAACGTAAAGTAGAACTGTGTTCCGGTATAGCAGTAGCCAGCACATCAACCATAAAAAAGGCGGCAAGCCCCAGCACAAGCGGATCATGAGAATCTTTTAATACTATGTTGAACTGTTCCTCCGCCTGAGGAAATTGCCGGTCAAGTAATAAAGAAAAGCCATAAAACCACTGTATCCACTCATGCTCCCATGTCTTTTTTTTTGCTGGAGTCTTTGCTTCTCCGCTTGCACAACGCTCTGAAAAAAAACGCACCGCGCCGGTTATATTTCGGTTGAGGATGCGTGCGCTGCCGAAGGTAAGGGCGCTTTCTTCAATAAGCTCCGGCTTTTCTTTGCTCAGCTTGTTTTCAAGGTTGATTACAGAATCGGTATCCGATAATACCAAATAGGTATTTATCAAAAGCTGCACTTGGGTACGAGAATAACGCCCTTTCAGCCCTATTTTCTGTTCAAGGTACTCTATGAGTGCAGGCCAATCCTCCCGTTCCAACAAGCTAATCATCCGGTAATGGAGCGCATAAAAAATATCAAGAGCGGCTACAAAGAGTGCAATGACCATCAAAATGGGCAAATTGATGTACCAATAATCCAAAGCCGATTCTTTCCCAGCTATAAAGAACATAGCGATTATTGCTGAAGCTACAATAGCGATCAACATAAAGTGGAATACAATAAAAATAAACTTCAATTTCAAATAGAACTCCTCAATTTAGCA
>JAITAM010000077.1 GCA_031284085.1 Spirochaetaceae bacterium | reverse complement strand
GTCTTGTGGTTCAGTTTGTTCCAGCGAATCGCAAATACCATCTTAATCCATTTCAATATCTCAGACAAACTCTGTCCTTCGGCTGGAGTGATAAGAAAATGGAAATGGTTAGACATGATACAAAAGTTCCAAAGCTTGAATTTGAAACCTTTTACCGTTAATGCTTCCTCGACTATGGCGAGAAACAGCTCTTTCATCCTGTCGGGATCGAGTTCAAAGAGGAACCGATTAACCACCGAGAAGATATAATAGGTGAGGCCTAAATCAGTGCGGCCTCGTGGCGAATAATGCGAAGACATGGTACATAGATAACGGGGGTAACATGGCATTTTGCTTTAGTCAGCTATTCTTTTTTTACTCTTTTTTCTTGAGGCCAGGTCTGACCTGTTACCTGTTCCCAGTCGCATAAGGTCTGACCTACACCTCTTGACTTTTTTCTAGCATGAGTTTATGTTCTCTACTATAAACAGAGGGGAGCTAGACCGTATTTTAGCTGAGAGTAAGCGTACATGGCGCTTTAACCCAAGAACCTGATCCGGGTAATGCTGGCGGAGGGAATGTTTTTCCGCCCCGGGATTCCCCCCCGAGGCGTTTTTTTTTGCAAGGAGGAATGTTTTGTTTAATGCAAGCTTAGCAATTCAGGTGCTGCCGCATGGAGTGGCAGGAGAGGAACTAATCCGTATCGTTGATACCGTTATTGCTTACCTAAAAAGTACCGGGCTGAATACTTTTGTCGGGCCTTTTGAAACAACCATTGAGGGTGATTTTGACAGGCTTATGGAAATTGCCACAGAAGCGCAGCGTATTTGTATTCGTGAAGGAGCCGGCAGTGTTTCTGCGTATATCAAAGTTGCCTACAATCCCATTGAGGGTGTGTGGAGCATAGAGAAAAAGACGGCTCAATACCACAAAGTATAGCGCAGTTATGAAGAATACGCTCAGAGCAGCCCTGCCGTCCTATGCTTTTCTACTGCTTCTGCTCATGGTTTGGCAAGTGGTAAGTGTGCTTCACCTCATTCCCGGTTATATGCTGCCAAGCCCGATTATGGTGATGAGCGCCTTGCTGGGAGATTTTCCACTCCTGCTCAAGCATCTGTGGCAGACTATTACCGAAGCGCTTATAGGATTAGGGTTGGCTGTTGTATCAGCTTTTGCATTGGCTATTGTTATGGATGCCAAAGCTTTGGTGAAAAGTGCGGTGCTGCCGGTGCTGCTTTTGACACAGACAGTGCCGACCATCGCTTTGGCGCCGCTTTTAGTGCTATGGCTTGGGTATGGGTTGACGCCGAAAATCGTTCTGGTCTTTCTGAGCTGCTTTTTTCCTATGGCTATAAGCATCCTAGGAGGCTTTGAATCTTTGGACCCGGATATGATACGCCTCTTCCAAACTATGGGAGCATCACGGATACACCTGTACCGCTACCTGAAAATCCCTTCGGCTATGCCGGCTTTTTTTTCAGGCCTTAAAATAGCAGCTTCGTATTCGATAATAGGCGCTGTGGTTGCCGAATGGCTCGGCGGCAATAGCGGACTTGGCGTATACATGACGCGGGTGCGCAAATCGTATTCTTTTGACAAAATGTTTGCCGTCATTGTGATCATAGCCTTTCTCAGCTTTGTGCTTATGAAGTTAGTCGGCAAACTGGAAAAAATCGTCATAAAGGAGGAGGCAGCCTAAGCGGCTTTTAAGCTTTTTGCCCTAAAGATCAGTATGAGCAGCCGGTTTTTTGAAAACAATACGTGCGAGTACTATCCATGCCACACCGGTATAACAAAGATAAATTGCCTGTTTTGTTACTGTCCGCTTTATACAGACAGTAGATGTCCGGGTATTTATACGATGATTGGGGATATAAAAGACTGTTCCGCTTGTATTTTCCCGCACAAACGGGAAAATTACGATGCAATCATTCGTTTACTATCGCATTAGTCTATGCGTGTAAGGTATGTAATTTTCTTTACATACAATTTATTTTGAAGAGGAATATTATGAAGAAGATTTTATTATTACTCGTTTTATGTACTACAACAGCCGGTTTGCTCTGTGCAGCCGGACGCCAGCAGAAAAAAGATACCGATAACATTCGGGTAGTACTCGATTGGACACCGAACACCAACCATACAGGACTGTACGTTGCCTTGGACAAGGGTTATTTTGCAGCGGAAGGGCTTAACGTAAGCATTGTACAGCCACCGGAAGATGGAGCGCTTATGCTTGTAGCGGCAGGTAATGCGGAATTCGGCGTTGATTTTCAAGAAACGCTCAGCCCTGCCATCGGCAAAACCCACAATGCTTTGCCTTTAGTGGCGGTTGCGGCCATCATAAACCACAACACATCCGGCATTATGACGCTTGCCGACTCCGGTATAAAAAAGCCTTCGGACCTGAGCGGAAAACGTTTTGCCTCATGGGAAACGCCGCTTTATACGGCTATCATCCGCACATTGGTCGAAGGAGACGGCGGTAATTTTGCCACAGTGGACATGATACCCAACAACGCAACCGATGCTTTCTCGGCTTTGGCAACCGATGTTGATGCGATCTGGATTTACTACGCATGGGATGGCATAGCTGCAGCGCTAAACGGCACAACGATAAACTACATGGACATAGGTATAATAAACCCGGTTTTTGATTTTTACACGCCGGTAATCGTTACTAATAGCACCTATGCTTCTACCCACGGCGACATAGTCCGGAAATTCTTATCCGCGGTAAGTAAAGGCTACAACGATGCGATGAAAGACCCTTTAGGCGCCGCGAATATCTTACTCAAATATGCGCCGGAGTTGGATTCTGCTCTTGTCCGCCAAAGTCAAGAATACCTTGCACCACGCTATCAGTCTGATTCTCCTCGTTGGGGAGAGATCAATCCGGTACGATGGAATCGTTTCGCCGGTTGGATGTACGAACAAGGGCTTATAGAACAAGATATACGCGGGCAAGGCTTTACGAATGAGTTTTTACCAGAATAAAGAACAGGACTCCGATCAGGCAGTTCCTTTATTCGCTTGCCGGCACATTACTAAAAGCTATAAGGATCTGCCGATTATTGCTGATATTAACCTAGAATTACCGCAGGGAGGATGTGTATCATTGCTCGGTCCTTCCGGTGTTGGTAAAACAACGTTGTTTAACATTCTTGCAGGTCTTGATCAGCCGGATTGCGGAACGGTTTTTCTATCCGGCTCTGATATTACCGGTATTCCAGGTAGTGTAAGTTATATGCTCCAAAAAGATATGCTTCTACCGTTCCGTACTATTCTTGACAATGTCATTCTTTCTTTGCTTATCCGCGGTGAAAAAAAAACAGATGCCCGTGCTTTTGCCGCTTCTTTTTTCCCCGACTTTGGGCTTGCCGGCTTTGAACATCACTATCCAAGGCAGCTTTCAGGCGGTATGCGTCAGCGGGCGGCGCTGTTGCGGACTATGATGATGCAAAAACCTGTGATCCTGCTTGATGAGCCGTTTTCTGCTCTTGATGCCATAACCCGTATTAAAATGCACCGGTGGTATCGAGATATATGCCGTAAGCAAAAGTTATCCACAATCTTTATCACCCATGATGTTGATGAATCCCTTACAATGTCCAACACAGTTTACATTCTTTCCGGAAAACCCGGTCGCATCAACCAAGAAATTCAAGTCTCATTGCATGGAAACGATTTTCTCGTCTCGCAGGAGTTTTTACAACTCAAACAAAAGATTATGAGCTTTATTTTGTAGCATCTTTGCACTGCCTTATTTATTGAAAAATCTATACAATATCTCTTGACAAAGAAAATCTGTCTTGCTATGATACTACCATTCCCCTGTAGCTCAGCTGGCAGAGCAAGTGGCTGTTAACCACTGGGTCCGTGGTTCGAACCCGCGCGGGGGAGTTTGAAGCCTATCCATCATAAAATGGATAGGCTTTTTATTTGAAGTTATGTGTATGAAAAACTAACTGTGCCGCTCTGGCACTCATAGACACGTAGATAACGTGAGTTCGATGAAAAATTAAGAAAGGAGGATGTAAAACCTTTTCATCATGGAAACCACGAGTGGACGGTTTATAAAGCAGAAACTTATAGACCGATAGCACCGCCAATAAATAAGTTAGCCAGAAAGTTCTCCACATTGCGATGCCCGACTCTGCCGTAAGACTATGAGAGGGAATTGTATAAAAAGCGGAACGAGTGTGTTGGTGAATTCGTCAGGATGGCGTTTTAGCCTTTCCATGATACTTTTCAGTATGGGAATGTGGCTTCTTGGGCTAGTACCGGTATGCCTCTCTGCGGTAAATCGTGCATTATTGAGGGGTTGCCTGTTCAATGAGGCGCTGCATCCGCTTGTTATTCGTAACTAATTATTATATTATGTTTAGAATGAGGAGTTCATGATGGCTGAAGAAAAAACAGAAGGGCAGATGCTCGGTGAAAAGTTGGGGTTCAAGATTAAAAATGCATGGGAAACGATAAGTGACACGGACTTAAAAGCAGTTGAGGACTTTGCACGTATCTATAAGGTTTTCTTGAACGGAGGTAAGACAGAACGGGAATTGACGGCACAGACGATTGAGCGTTTGCGGAAAGCCGGTTTTATTGATATTCAGGACGCTCTGGCTTCAAAAGACAAACTGGCGCCGGGTACGAAGGTGTATCAAAATATCCATGGAAAGGCGCTGAACTTTGCGGTTCTGGGGGAAAAGCCCCTTTCTGAAGGCGCTGCGATTGTAGGCGCTCACCTTGATTCGCCGCGTATTGATTTGAAAACCAATCCGATATACGAGGACGCTGACTTTGTATTGTTTGACACGCACTACTACGGCGGTATCAAAAAATGGCAATGGCCCACGGTGCCGCTCGCGCTGCACGGGGTGATTTTTGGGAAGGACGGCGCAAAGCAAACGATCTGTGTGGGGGAAGACGAAGATGATCCGGTGTTTGTTATTACTGATTTGCTTCCCCACTTGTCCCAAGATTGGGACAACAAGAAGATGTCTGAATACATCACCGGCGAGGAACTCGATATTTTGGCGGGTTCTGTGCCGTTTAAGGATGAAAAAGCCACGGACAAGGTTAAGCTTAACCTGCTGCGGATTCTCAATGAAAAGTACGGCATTACCGAAGCGGATTTTGCCAGTGCGGAGATTGAAGCGGTACCGGCGCAGCGGGCACGGGACGTCGGGTTTGACCGGAGTATGATCGGCGCTTATGGTCATGACGACAAGTGCTGCGCGTTCGCAGCGATTGAGGCGGTACTGGCTATCGCAGATATGAAAGTAGCGCCGGAAAAGACCATCGTCTGTGTACTCACCGATAAAGAAGAAATCGGGTCCATGGGAAACACCGGTGCAGAGGCGCGTAATTTTGAAGACTTCATCGCCTATCTCATTGCAAAAAGCGCCGGTTCTTACCACGATCTT
>JAITAM010000025.1 GCA_031284085.1 Spirochaetaceae bacterium | reverse complement strand
TGCAGAACAGGCTGTGCCTACACCCTTATACCAACCTCACAGTCGCCAGCATAACAGGTAGTGAGTGCATCGCCCTTATTTGCAATGCCGAAGCGTTGGCGTTCTGCCTGTCTCCAGAGAGAAGTCTGACCTGTTTTTGCGGGGGATGGCTTCTGACTCATTCGGGACGGCTTTTGAGCCGCGGGGAATGGCCCGCAAGTCGCGGAGAACGGCCCGCCAAGAACAGGCCGTGCCTGCTATCAGGCCAAAAGCCGTACACCTCTCCCGATACAGCAACCTCTAAAACAGCCTGCGGCTGAGACCTCCGACCCAGAAACAGGTCAGACCTCATGGGCAGGAAAGGGACAGATTATTCTGGGGCGGTTGCTTCGTCTTCCGCTTCCGCTTCATCTGCGGCCTTTAGAAAGGGCGTGTCATCCTGCAGCCCCTCTTCATGCTCCAGCCTGACCGAGATAACTTTGGTAATGCCTGACTCTTCCATTGTTACACCTATGAGCGTGCCGGCGCCGATTACCGTCTTTTTATTGTGCGTTATGACAATGAACTGGCTGGTATCCCCGAACTCTTTAAGCAGGGCGACAAAACGATGCACATTTACCTCGTCAAGAGCGGCGTCTATCTCATCAAGCAGGCAAAAAGGCGAAGGCTTGACTTTGTAGGTGGCAAAAAGCAGGGCAACCGCCGTCATGGAGCGCTCACCGCCTGAAAGCAGAGCAATATTTTCAAGCTTCTTCCCCGGCGGTTGGGCAAAGATTTCTATACCGGATTCAAGAATATGTTCCGGGTCTTGGAGGCGCAGTTCCGCTCGTCCGCCGCCGAAAAGACGGCGGAACATGATATGAAAATTCTTGCGGATTTTGTTGTAGGTTGAAAAAAAGAGCTTTGAAGATTGAGTTCGGATTTCACGGGTAACGATCTCAAGGTCATCACGGGCTTTAGTAAGATCAGCGAGCTGCTTTGAGAGAAAATCGTACCGATCCTTTGCCTGCGTGTATTCCTCAGGCGCCATAAAATTAACGCTGCCAAGACCTTTAAGGCCGCCGCGGGCGTTGGCAAGCTTCTCTCGCAATTCGTCCGGCGGGGCCGTAATAGAAGGAATACGGCTCTCAAATTCATGTATGTCGCGTGAATGGCTTTCCCTGAAATTGTCCGCAACGTTTTTTATCTCCATTTCTGCTTGTACCAAAGCAAGATGAATCTTTTCAAGAGCTTCTTGAACGGTATTCAGCTTCTCGCTGTGGCGGGTAATGATGTTTTGAGTATCGCTTATCGCGGCGCTTTGCCTCTGTATGGCTTGCTCCAAATCTTCCAACTGAGAACTCATCGTCCGACCCTTCTGCTCAATATCGGCTATCTCCTGCTCGCCTTCCTCTATCCGCTCGGTTATCTCTTCAAGACGCCTGCGATCCGTGCCAAGTTCATCCTGTACTTGTTTGCGTAAAGCCTCTTGGCCTGAAAACTCACGCTTAATAAGCCGCGCCGCCTCCTCCGCCGCCTGCGATTGAGTTGCCATCTGCATACGCACAACACGCAATTCCTCCATAGCGGCGCGTTGTTCGTTGATCGCCGTTTGATGCTTCTCAGTTTCGGCGCGCAAGGCGGCGATAGATTCCCGCCTTTGCTCTATCGCATCTTTTGACGCTCTGATTGCGGCGTCTAGCGAACGTTTTTTAGTAATGATACCGCCGGGTGCAAGAAAATCATCAAGAAAGGCGGGCGCTGTCTTTTGGTACTCTTTGAACAGTTCCAAAGCCTCGCCGCTTATTTTAACCGCCTCAGCCAAAGAAAGAGAGAGCTTTTGGGCAATTTTTTTTACGTCCAAAGGGGAAAACTCCTCTCTATCCGCTGCCGCAACAAGATCGAGCAGAAGCCGCCCACGTCCTGAAACCTGTATTTTAAGCTGAGAGAGCAGCTCAACTAGCTTATCCCCGCAGGCTTTTTGCTCGGCGCCGCCGTTAAAGCCCGCCTGTTTTAGGCCGGCGTCCAAAGCCGCTACAATCGAGTCGGTAATTGTTTCCAGCTCTTTTTCGTAGTGCAGCCGCTCGCGCTCAAAACTCCGAATCTCTTCCTCCGCACGGCGTATGCCGCCATCATTATCGTGTATCTGAGCGGCTACCTGCTGCATCTGCTCTTCAACCGTGGCAATACTATCGACAACATCAAGTACTTTCTTCCTTAAACTGTGCAGTACGCCGTCTTGCTCATCAAGATCAGAGGTCAAATCTTCAATTTTCGACTCTATTACCCGCTCACGTCCTTCGTTTTGCTCAATTTTAGCTTTGTACTCTTTACGCTGCCCGTTTAGTATTTTAATCTCTTTGTCCAAAGCATTTTTGTCCGCCGCAAGCCGGACAATGGTCTTTTGATATTCAAGCAGCTCGTTTTCAAGGCTGCTCATTGTTTCTTTATTTTCATCAAGGCTTAGCTTTTGCTTTTCTATTTCGGCACGGACCTTATCACGCTCGGCGGTGAGATTGTTTAGCTTTTCAGTTCGTGCATCCCGCTCTTGCTGGAATTGTTTAAGCCTCAAAAGTTGTATATCTATCTCAAGGTTGAAGACCAAGTCGCGGAAGGACCGGTATTTAAGCGTCTTATCGGCTTGGGTTTTAAGACTATCGCACGAATGCTTTACCTCAGTTAAAATCAGCTCAATTTTCAGGACATTTTCTTCTGTTTTGGCAAGCTTGCGCTCTGCCTCCGCGCTTTGCGCCTTGAATTTGGTGATTCCAGCAGCTTCTTCAAACAGATAACGCCGTTCATCCGGCTTTGACGAAAGGATCTGATCGATCTTTCCCTGTTCCATTACCGAATAAGCGGCTTTTCCCACGCCGGTATCCCAGAACAGCTCACGAATTTCTTTTAGTTTTGCCCGCGTGTCATTGATACAGTATTCGCTTTCACCATCTCGGTTCAGCTTTCGAGTAATTTTCACGACGGGAGTATCAAGGGGGAGGATGGCGGCTGCATTTGAGATACTCAAAGAGACCTCCGCTTTACCGAGCGGCTTGCGGCTTTCCGTGCCGTTAAAGATAACGTCCTCCATTTTTTCGGCACGCATAGCTTTTGACGCCTGCTCGCCGAGAACCCATTTGATTGCATCGACTACATTGGACTTGCCGCAGCCGTTAGGCCCAAGCAATGCGGTGATCCCCTCGGCGAATTCAACACGAGTTGGATCAGCAAAAGACTTAAAACCGAATATATCAATACTTTTCAGAAACACTGTCTTTACACCTCAAAGATAGCGGTACTATAGCACGCCAAGAGCATATTATGTAAGGCACAGGCGCGGCCTATTTCAAAGCACGCCAGCGTGTTTCAAAGGTTCTTGTGTCGGGAATAGAGTACGGCTTTTTGCCTGAGAAGATGTTATGGCAGGCCATGAAAACATTTTGGCAGGCCATGAAAACATTTTGGCAGGCCATGAAAACATTTTGGCAGGCCATGAAAATGTTTTGGCAGGCCATGAAAATGTTTTGGCAGGCCATGAAAATGTTTTGGTAGGCCATTAGGAGCTGGCTGCGGTCTGAGGTCTGACCTGATTTTGGGTCTGAGGTCTGACCTGATTTTGGGTCTGAGGTCTGACCTGATTCTGGGTTAGAGGTCTCAGCCACAGGCTGTTTCAAAGGTTGTTGTATCGGGAAAAGTGTACGGCTTTTTGCCTGAAAGAAGCAGTCTAGGTCTGACCTGATTTGGGTTAGAAGTCTGACCTGATTTGGGTTGGAGGTCTGACCTGATTTTGGGTTAGAAGTCTGACCTGATTTGGGTTGGAGGTCTGACCTGATTTTGGGTTGGAGGTCTGACCTGATTTTGGGTTGGAGGTCTGACCTGATTTTGGGTTGGAGGTCTGACTTGTTTCTGGTCGGAGGTCTGACCTGTTTCTGGGTTGGAGGTCTGACCTGTTTCTGGGTTGGAGGTCTGACCTGTTTCTGGGGTTGGAGGTCTGACCTGTTTCTGGGTTAGAGGTCTGACCCCTGTCTGCCCAATGAGATGGGCAGACAGGGCTTCTCGAAATCCTTTACTGCAACCTTGTATTCTCCGGTCTGCTGAGTCTTATTCTAGACTAGACGTGGGTCTTATTCTGGACTAGGTGTGAAGCTTATTCTAGGCTGGATGTGGGTCTTATTCTGGGCTAGACGTGAGTCTTATTCTGGACTAGGTGTGAAGCTTATTCTGGACGCTGGAATGTCCCGCTGGCTTGTGTCCTCTGCCCCGCTTCTATCAGGCAAAAAGCCGTACTCCACTCCCGATACAACAACCTTAGGAACGGCCTGTGGCCGTGTTTAGAGGGTTGTTAAACCTTTGAGGCTCAGGCGCTTTCCAGTACAGCCTTGCGGCCGTAAAGTGAAAAAGAGAAAGGCGCAATGGGTTGGTGTTCTTATTTCGTTTTGAGGACCCCACAAGCCCATTCCTCCCAGCTTAACAACCCTCTAAACAGGAGGAGCTTTCTAAACTCCTCTTGCACCCTTCTAATGAAGGAAATCATGGGGGTTGACGACAACCCCCGTTAATATCAACAATGATTTTGTAATTCAGCAAGGGCGAACTGCGCTTGTGCTTACTTATGTAGCTTGCCGCAAAGCCCATTCCTCTTAGCTTAACAACCCTCTAAACAGGAGGAGCCGGAATGGCTCCCCCGACACTCATCGTGTCATGCAATCGTCAAAAGGGTTATGGTGTAGCAGTACTGGCAAAGGTTACAGCGCTGTAATCAACAATGACTGTTTTAGAATAACCGTCAGTTTTTGCAGTGCTAGTGGTCTCGCTGCCTGGGGAACCCGCATAAGCATTATACTCTTGAATCTCAAGTGTGGCGGTCTTGGGCGTTAGGCTGTTAGCCCCGCCATCCCAAATCAGGATACCAAAAGTGTCGTCCTTAGGTATCGCTGAATACAGTCTCCACTTGACAGGCAACTCTGTTGTTGATGAAGGCATAAAGATAACCTTTGTGCTGATGGCACTGATTATCCACGGCTTAGCCGGACTCGAAGTCAAGAACTCATCGGGATTGTTGCCGGCATAGAGGCGAATAGCATGGCTTGTGTGCTTGATAGCCAATACTTTGGCGTTGGTATCCGCCCAATCGACCAGTCCCTTTACGTACACCGCTCCATAGGTGCCTGCTTCCGGTTTAGTACCCGCTCCGTTTAACCAGTCCCCGGCAGTATTTTCAAATTTTGAGCCTGCCGTAACTGTGGCGCTGCCAGTAGTTCCCACAGCCTTCAGAATATACTCGCCGGTAACCGTCCCGCCCAGCTTGAGGGTAACTTTCCCGTCCAGTTCTGTAGCAGAAGCGAGGCTTACACCGGATGTTGCATCGGTGGTGTTATTGTTATTTGCTGCCGTTTCACCTACTTTAAGGCTGTAGCCGGTTACGGTCTTCGGGTATACAATGGAGACTTTGTAGTGCAGCTCGGTGTTGCCATCTTGCGCCGTTACCTTAATGTACACCTGAGTAGTCTCGCCTGCGGGAATACTAACATTGGTTGCTGTTGAACCACCAAAGCCTCCTGTGCCGTACAGCTCGACGGTTGCATCAGTTGCTTGTACAATGTCGGTTGCGTTGTTAGTTAGTGTCTTATCAGCTGAACCGGCGGCAAAGGTAATCGTAGCGGTTTTAGGAGCGGTGGTAGCATTACCGTTTCCGCCACCAAAGCTTGAAATGGTTTCTCCCAACACACTGGTCAATTCGGCATTGTCTGAAGCCTCTCTTGTAATGGTTACTTTGTAGTACAGCTTGGTGGTAGTATTTTGCGCCGTTACCAGAATGTACACATCATTATCACCTACGCTAAGAGCAACACTGCTTACTGGTGAACCACTAAAGTTTCCATTGAACAGCTCGGCGCTTGCACCGGTTGCTGCTTCAATGTCGCCAGTTGTTACTG
>JAITAM010000017.1 GCA_031284085.1 Spirochaetaceae bacterium | reverse complement strand
CCAACAGCCACAACAACAACGATACCTAATGCTGCGCAGATTCGTGCAGCCAATCCACTAAATTGTTCCATGAGTAAAGTCTACGTTTATCCGTTAAAACCGTCAAGCGCAGGCCGTGCCTGCCCGATACAACAGCCTTTGAAACCCGCTGGTAGGCAAAAAGCCGTACTCCGTTTTAGATACAAGAACCTCTGAAACAGCCTGTGGCTGAATAATTATTATTAAAACTTCATAAAATAATTGACAGAGCAGATAAGGAGTAATACACTGAATCCTGCTGGAGTGCTTAAATCGCCCCTATGCACATTGTATCAATCTAAGGGTTTTTATGCTAAGGATTTTTATGAAGAGCAAAAGAAATATCAGGGGCGTATGTCCTGCTGTGTGCCAGCTCAAGAAAGCGCCGGAGCTAATTCTACGGATACCCAGTTTCAAAAATAAACTAGGTAAGGTAGAGGCTGTTAAGCTTTTTGAGCAGGTAATTCCATTTCATAACGTATTTTTCTCGCCTTTTCAGTCTTACCGGAATAAAACAGCAGCGGCGGTACATACTCTTTTTTTCTCAGTCTCAAAAAAGGAATGGCGGCGGCCAAGTACTCTTTGCATGAATGCTGAAAGTTCACAAAGTAATCGTAGGCACGGGGAATAGAACCTTGCCCCGTAGCATATCGTGATACCGCCCGGAAATAAAAACGGGTATATCATAGAATTTTAAGGAGTAAAATATGAGAAGATTATTAACTCTCATTGTAGTGTGCGCTTTGGGTACGGCGCTGGTTCTTGTATCCTGTACAAAAAAAGAAACGGCTGCCGCAAATCAGCCTTCAAATGCCGGCGCAGCAAGCGGAAGCACGGGCGGGGACGGTATTTCCGGCTCTCTTTTGGTTTGGCTGGATAACGAAGATTGGGCGAATGCTGTAATCAAAGGATTTAATCAGCGCTATCCCAATGTAACGGTTAAGTTTGAAACGGTAGGAAGCGTTGATATGAGGGGCAAAGTATCCTTAGACGGCCCTGCCGGTATCGGGCCTGATGTGTTCATCCTGCCCCACGATCACATGGGTAACGCCGTCATCGACGGTATCCTTGAACCGTTTGCGCCGGAACAACAGAAAAAGTATACGGAGATGCTTCTGGATGCTTCCATAAAGACCTGTACTTCTGAAGGGGAGCTGTACGCAGTACCTATCTCTACTGAAAACATTGCTTTTTTCTATAATAAAGACCTTTTAGGCGAGAAGCCTGTTCCTTCCTCGTTTGAAGAAGTAATAGCTTTTGCCCAAGAATGGAATGTTCCGTCTGAAAATAAATGGGCTTTGCGTTGGCAGGTGGATGATTCCTACATGAACTATTTCTTCCTCACCGCCTTTGGTATGCAGCTCTTCGGTCCTGACATGGACGACTTCAAAGTTCCCGGTTGGGACACTGAAGCCGCCCGCAAAGGAGTCGAATTCCACAAAAGTCTGCGCCGCTACTTCAATGTCAATGTAGCAGATGCCACTTGGGATGCGACCACAGCGGCGTTCCAGCAGGGGGAAGTGCCGTTTACTATTTCCGGTCCGTGGGCAATAAGCGACGCAAAGAAGAACGGCACCAATTTTGGTATAACCAAACTGCCCACCATCAATGGCGTGCAGCCCCGCTGCTTCAGCGGCAATGTCGTTGCATGCGTATCAAGCTATACCAACAATCCGGACGCGGCCTTTGCCTTTGTCGACTACCTTGTGAGTATCGAAGGGGAGACCATACAGTTTGAAACAACCGGCAAGCTGGCGGCTTACAAAGATACCAGCGTCATACCCGGTTTGCGCGATGATCCTTTGCTCATGGGTATTATGGAACAAGCGCCTTATGCAGACCCCATGCCCATCATTCCTGAAATGGCGCAGGCTTGGGATGCTCAAAAAGCTCTTTTTACCTTTACATGGGACGATCAACTTTCAATTCCTGATGCGCAGAAAAAGGCTATAGAAACCTACGATACGGCGCTTATGATGGCAGGAAAGTCTCGGCAGTAATTTTTAGACTAAAATCACGAAGCTTTATGAAATAAATATCCATTGGAAGGCTGTCTGGAATGTAAAGGCGGCCTTCCTTATTCCTAAGGAGGATTAAATGAGGTATATAATAGGCTTGCTCTCCGCTCTTGTGTGGGGAAGCGGTCAGTTTATCAACAAGCAGAAGATTAAGGGCCTCTGTTTTTTTCTGTTCCAAGCTGTTTGGATCGGAATAGAATTAGGGACAGGAAGTATCAACATCCTTAACGGATCAGCCGAGCCGCAGTTCCGTAATGCAGGGTTCTTCATTCGAGGCTTGTGGGGGCTTATAACGTTGGGAAGCATACCTAGAACCAATTCCAGCGTCAAAGTCTATGATCATTCCGTGATGCTTATGTTAGGGGGCATTATATCCACCCTTGTACTGCTCATCTTTGCCGCCATTTGGATATGGAACATCATTGATGCGTACAAAACACGCCAAAAGATCGAAGCGGGGAACGTTGTTTCCAGCGCCGATTATTTCCGCACCCTTTGGAAAGAGTCTTTTGAGTATATCATGATCACTCCCGGTATGCTCTTGGTCATCTTTATTTCTATTGTGCCTATTGTCTTTGCCATCCTCGTAGCTTTTACCAACTACAATGCAAACTTCATCCCTCCCCGCCGTCTTGTAGAATGGACAGGCTTTGAAACCTTTGCCAACATCATTGGCATAAAAATATGGGGTGCTACCTTTGTCCAGATCTTTATCTGGACTGTGATCTGGGCATTTTTGGCAACCTTCACCTCATACTCCTTCGGGCTTTTTCAGGCGCTGATCCTTCGATCCAAAGCGGTGCGCTTCCGTTCTGTATGGCGTGGGATTTTTATCCTGCCGTGGGCTGTTCCGGGAATGGTATCAATGCTGATCTTTAAGAGCATGTTCCATTCCGAAGGAGCTATCAATCAGCTGCTCCTCAAAGCCGGCATTATCGACCAAGCTATTCCGTTCCTTTCTAATGTATTTTGGGCAAGGTTTTGTCTTATAGTGGTAAACGTCTGGCTCGGCTTCCCTTACTTTATGGCTCTTATTTCCGGGGTTATGACGACTGTTCCGCAAGAACAGTACGAAGCTGCGCAAATTGACGGCGCTAATGTGGTGCAGCAGTTTATCTCTATTACTCTGCCGGGTATTCTTGCCTCCACATCGCCCCAGATACTGATGAGCGTTACCTTTAACTTTAACAATTTTAACATGATCTACTTTCTTACCGGAGGCGGGCCGGCAAACCCCGCTTTCCAGATGGCAGGCTCTACCGATATTTTAATATCGTGGATTTTCAAGCTCACTCTCGATCAGCGTATGTATAACTACGCTTCGGCTTTGAGTATCTTCATCTTTATTATCGTGGCATCTATTTCCGCATGGAATTTGCTGCGCACTCGTGCATTCAAAGAAGAATAGGAGTAATCTATGAAGTCGTATAAGATTAAGAGAATCGTCAGCACGATTTTTATTTACTTGAATCTGATTATCGTATCTATAGCGGTGCTTTACCCTTTGCTTTGGGTGCTTGGTTCTTCTTTGAACCCTGAAAGCAGCATTTCCCGCAGCAGTATGATTCCCAAGAACGCAACGCTTGACAACTACATCAGGCTTTTTACCAAGACAAGCTACGGCGCATGGTACGTTAACACCTTCTATGTGGCGATATTTACCACCATCTTTTCGGTGATTATCCACACCATTACCTCTTTTATTTTCGCCCGCTTCCGGTTTCGATTCCGCAAGATGGGCTTGCTTTTTATTATGATCCTGCAGATGTTCCCCAGTTTCATGGGTCTTACCGCTCTTTACATGGTAGCCCTCAATTTTGGTATGCTCAACAATCTTAATATGCTGGTCATCATCTATGTTGCAGGAGGCATACCGGGTAATATCTGGCTGGTGCGGGGGTATATGCTCAATATTCCTCGCTCTATGGATGAGGCGGCCTACATAGACGGGGTGAGCAAGATGCAGCTCTTCTTCAAGATCATACTGCCTTTATCCATGCCGATAATTTTCTTTATTGCGGTAACTGCTTTTATGAGTCCGTGGATGGATTATATGCTTCCTCGTTATCTTATCAATATGAACGAGCGGCGTACTCTGGCTATTGGGCTTTATGATCTCATCAACGGTACGAACGCGGATTTTGCCATGTTTTGTGCCGGAGCGGTATTGATTGCTATTCCAATAACGATTTTGTATATGGTTTTCCAGCGTTTC
>JAITAM010000225.1 GCA_031284085.1 Spirochaetaceae bacterium | reverse complement strand
AACCTTTGAAACAGCCTGCGGCTGCTTTGAAACAGCCTACGACTGAAAGTTTAGAACAGGCTGGCCTGAAACGGCATGGCGGCAAGCCCATTCTTCCCAAAAAGCGGCGTGGGACCGTATTTGTACCACGCATACCGAAAATGCTCAGGTTCGCTCACCTCATCGGCGCTGAGCGCCACCGTGCTTCCTTCAATAACCGCCTGCGCCGCATAATACCGCAAGTCGGAGCCGGCAAGCTCAAACCCTTCAAGAGAACCGTGCGCCTCTAGCCCCAACTCCGCATGATCAAAATACACGCGGATTACACCGCCGCTGATACGCTCCACCCTCTTAAAAATAGGCCCGTCCGCACTTATCTTCCGCCCATAAACCTTTTTAAGCGCCTGTAACGCCAAACGGAAACCCACAGTCTGTTTATCAAGCGGATGGATATTGTCAAACTCCCCCTTGTCGATGATCACGGCAAGACCGGTATTAGCAATAAGGCGCGAAACTTTGTACTGGTTCTCCCGAATGATCTGCCAGCTTTCATCTTTGTCAAGACCGGCTTCCATTTCGGCTCGTGAAGCATACATAGGCAGTTGCACAAACAAAAACGGCAGGCCGTCATCATGCCAATCCGTACGCCATTGGTCGATGAGGTAGCACATCATCTCTCCATAATCGGAGGCTCTGGTATAGTCTTCCTCGCCTTGGTAATACAAAAAGCCTTTTAAGGCAAAAGGACTCACACGGCGGATCATGGAATGGTAGAGATTGGTCGGGCGGAACGGGCTTTTCTTGCCGGCCGGCTGCGGCCACGGACACTCTCCGCATTCCTTATTCAAGACTTCCCAACTGACAAGCGGGTCCAAAGCCCGTCTCTCTTGCACCCGCTTATCCCATGCGCTCCACTGTGCAAAGTACTCTTGCATTTCCTGTTCGTACTGCTCATCCGTCTTATTCCCGACAAGCGCAGCATAATCATCAAGGTATTTTTTACCTGCGGCGCTGCGGGAAAGCTGCTCCTCAGAGAGCCACGCACTGATTGAAGTGCCGCCCCAATTACAGTTAATGATGCCGATGGGAATACCGGTTTCGGCGTTGATCTTTCGGGCAAAAAAGAAGGCGACCGCGCTCAAGGTCGCGGCACTGTCTTGAGCGCATACATGCCAGCGGCATTGCCGCTCGTTTTCGTGAAACCCCTCCGTACCGTAAACCTGTTTGAGGGCTTGGTAGAAGCGTATATCCGGATTGAAAGAGGCGGCAAGTTCCGCCTTACCGTTCAGGCAATTCTGCAGCTCCAGTTCCATGTTGGATTGGCCGCCTGCAAGCCATACGTCTCCAAACACGACATTGCTAAAACAAAAAGAGCTCTGTCCGTCTGTGATTTCAAGTGTTCCACGAGTACCCGCTTGCTGCGGCGGGAGGGTCAGAAGCCATCGTCCGTTACGCACCTTTGTATTTAAGCTTATGCCGTTAAAGCAAAGCCGCACCTGAAAACCGTCTTGTCCGCCGCCGTATATCGGCAGGTCTTTTTCACGCTGTAAAACCATATTGTCCGAGAAAATCGGCGCTATCTGTAACGTAGTAGTCATAATACGGACAGTGTATCCTTCTGCATGGGCAGCGTAAAGCCTGCCGATTTTCACCAAGAGGTATGGCCGTGATTCAACCGATAAACACTAAAGGAGGAAGTATGACTTCTGGTTTTTCTTCAAAGCGTCTGCAAAATATAGACGCTTATTTACAGCGTATTGTTGGCATTAAGCAGGTAGCGGGGGTGAGCGCCTCTCTTATTCGGCATGGTGAAGAGGCTTACTGCAAGAGTTTCGGTATGCAGGACATTGAAAATCATATACCCATGAACAATGATTCTTTATATCGGATTTTCTCAATGACAAAGACCTTTACTGTAGTAGCTGCGATGACCTTGTATGAAAAAGGCTTGTTTAAGCTCTCCGATCCTATTTCCGAGTTTTTGCCTGCTTTTGCCGCTATGCAGGTTGTGCAGCATGATGAGCGCGGTGTTATGATGCGTCCTGTGCCGGCGCGGACTCCCATTACCTTTGAACATCTCTTTACCATGACTTCAGGCATACCGTATCCGGGTCCGGACAGTTATTCCGCACGGATTTTTGCCAAAGAGGTCAAAGAAATCAGAGAGGTAAACAAAAACGATGCGATCGGCACTGCGGAAATTGTTGATGCGGTAGCGCAAGTGCCGCTTTGTTTTCATCCGGGCGAATTCTGGATGTATGGTTTCTCACATGATGTTTTAGGGCGGATTATTGAAGTTATTTCAGGCAGAAGCCTTGGTGCGTATATGGCAGAAGCCATTTTCGAGCCGCTTGGTCTTCTTGATACGGATTTTTTTGTTGAGCCTGAAAAGCGCCCGCGTCTTGCAAAAGCTTATACGCATACAAAGACTGGATTGGTAGAGAAGCAAGACCTTGATCCGGTTCCGGAATCTGCGCCGCTTTTTGAAAGCGGCGGCGGCGGCTTGATTTCTACGCTGCATGATGTAGGGAAATACGCTTTGATGCTGCTTGGCGGCGGCGCTCTCAATGGGGAACGAATACTTTCTCGAAAGACTATTGATCTTATCCGCTGTAACCATTGTATTCCCTCGCAACAAGAAGCTCGGTTCGGGTTTCCGGCTATGGCAGGTTATGGATATGGACTTGGGGTGCGCACGCTTTTGGACAAGACTACGGCGGGTTTGAACGGTTCTTTAGGAGAGTGGGCATGGGATGGAATGCTTGGAACATGGTACTGCGTGGACCCGGAAGAAGATTTGGTAGCGGTTTTTCTCATACAGCGCTATCCGGGTGCGAGTGAAGATTTAGC
>JAITAM010000212.1 GCA_031284085.1 Spirochaetaceae bacterium | reverse complement strand
CTGTCCGCCGCTGCTAAACGGCGCCCCAAAAGAATATCTTGGGCTCGTGCTTAGGATTCAACAAAACTTATACTGGACAAATAAACAGAAAAACCTTAAACTATAATAAGAAGTAAACGTCCTGTTCCGCCTTAATTGGCCATTGCGAACAGAGAGGTTTAACTTTTAGCTCTTAAAGATAGATTTTATTTTAACAAAAAGGAGGCCGGGACAACGATCCCGGCGGCGAGGGGATTTTTCCCGCCGTATGTCTTATGCCAGAAAAAGGTTTTGTACCGCCTGATGAGACGTTTTCTTCTAGTGATGTGTTTGATGATTCTGCAAGCAGCGCCGCGGATAAGGGGTGGAGCAATACTCCGCCCGTTCCCGAAGAACGAGAGCTTTCGGATTTATCCAAGAAAGGTTATCAGTTCCTTAAAGAAAGCAGAATAGCAGAAGCGATAAGCTGCTTTGAGCGGATGTTTGAGATAAACCAAAACAACAATTATGCACTAGTCGGTATGGGAGACGCTAAACGTAAACAAGGAGCATTTCTGGATGCAGTTGCGTTTTATCAGCGTTGTTTAGAATTTCATCCGGGGAACAACTATGCGCTTTTCGGTCTTGCCGACTGCTACAAAGCCCTCAATCAATACCATAAAGCCATAGAGATTTGGGAACAGTATTTGGTGCATGATACCAAAAACATTACGGTTTTAACCCGTGTTGCCGATGCTTATCGGAAGATTCGCGACTTCCGCCATTCAAAAATCATGTACCTGCAAGTGCTAGAAATGGAAGAACGAAACCCCTATGCCATTATTGGATTGGGGCATCTGCACTACGATTTCAAGGAATACCGCGATGCGCTCTTTTATTGGGAGAAAATGCTTGAATTTAATAAAAATAACGTTGATATTAGGGTGCTGACATCCATCGGCAACTGCCACCGGAAGCTAAAAACGTTTGGCGAAGGCATTGCATACTTTGAGAGGGCGCTGGAACGAGACCCATGCAACTTTTATGCTTTGTTTGGAATAGCCGACTGTTATCGGGGAATGAATCAGCAGCACCGATCTATGGAATACTGGGAACGGATCCTAGAGCAGGACCCGCGGAACAAAGTTATTCTAACTCGTGCTGGTGATACGTACCGGAATATGGGTGATTTTGACAAAGCCGTTGAGTACTACCAGCAGGCGCTTAATATCGAATTCGACACCTATGCAGTTTTGGGTTTGGCAGTGGTAGCACGGATACAGGGTAAATACGATGATGCGATAGAATCGCTTAAAAAGCTTATTCAGCAGGATCCGCGCAACTACCGGTTGTACACAGAATTAGCCGATTGTTATGTTAAAAAAGGTGAAAAGCATAGAGCCATTGATATTCTAGAAGAATATCAGCAGCAATGGCTTCGCAATACTTACATCACCGAGTATCTAGAAATGCTAAAAGCAAGCAACTAATACGGTGTAAGGTCTAGTATCTATGGGCAATGCGCCTTACACCTGTCTTTTATGAGAGATTCGCCAATCCCTTCCAAATTGATTTCTTATTCTTCTCTTGTCGGTCATAACGGTATAGAATTGCATAAAATGCTAGGCGCCGTGCCGTCTTTTCGTGTCAAGCAAGTATCGACATGGATAGCACGCGGGGTCAAATCCTTTAACGATATGACCGACCTACCGCTATCGTGGCGTGAAGAGCTTGCAAGCCGTTTTACATTGTACTCCAGTACTGTTTTGCAAAGTCTTATTGATCCGGACGGGACGGTAAAGCTGCAAATAAAGCTCTCTGACGGCGCTGCTGTTGAGGCGGTGCTTCTCACCGATTCAAGCGGCCGTTCAACGGTATGTCTGTCTACTCAGGTAGGATGTCCGCTTGCCTGTGCTTTTTGCAAAACCGGCTCGCTCGGTTTTCTGCGTAACATAAGCGCAGCGGAAATTATCGAGCAATTCCTGCATCTGCGCGCTGTTCAGCCGGATATTGCCAACATCGTGTTTATGGGCATGGGAGAACCTCTGCTCAATACCGATGCTTTGTCTCAGGCGCTGTCATTGTTATCCTCTGATTTCAATGTTTCACCGCGCCGTATTACCGTTTCAACAGCTGGTATTCCAGACGGGATAAGAGCGGTAACGGAATGGGAACAAAGCCCGCGGCTTGCTCTATCGCTTACCACAGCGGATTCGCAACTGCGTGAGCAACTTATGCCGGTGAGCAAAGCACACTCTTTATCGCAAGTAAAAGATGCGCTCCGGTATTACCAGCAGCACACGAAACACCGAGTTACTTTGGAAGCTGTCTTGCTCAAAACTATCAATACCCGCCCAAAAGATGCGCGGGCTTTAGCGGACTTTGCCAAAGGGCTATCTGTAGTGGTGAATCTCATACCGTGGAATCCGGTTTCCGGTCTTTCTTTTTCCGGCATGGTCTTGCAATGCCCTACCCGTGCTGAAGTCGCGGCTTTTGCCGCGGAACTTGAAAGGCTGGGACTTACCGTTACCAAAAGAATGAGTCGAGGGAAAGGCGTAGCCGGAGCTTGCGGACAGTTAGGACAGCTCAAATGTTAAGAAAGCCAATCAGTTTCTTAATTTCCTCTTTACAAAAGGAATGGACTATGCCGATAAATAGTTCTGTTATGAATCAGCAGATCAATTTTGAAGATAATCTTTTCATTCTTACCAATATGATACGGACAATCCACGATATATGTATTCTTAATACGGCGCCGGAATTCTTCTTATCAAAAACCGTATATGATCTTGATTTTATTGATCAGACATTAGGGCTATTGTTGACCCGTCTTATTGGTAATATACATTTAATTAACCGCAGTGAGCATCTTGATAATTTTTCTGCAGTTGAAAAAGAGTATTGGAACGTATTAACACAGTTTATGGAAGGTTCGGGTACTGTTTGTGCCGCTCTTATTCCGGATAGTAAAAACAAAATCACTACCTTTCAAGATAATAGCCGGCTGCGCTTTAAGGCTATTAGCGAGGCTTGTCAAACAAATAAAGAAGAAGATAACAATGTTTTGGTTAGCTCTGAAGAATACAATGCGCTTTTGAAATAACGCTCTGCGGTGTTAAATCTGCCCTAGATAAGTTGCTTTTAACTCATCAAGTATCGAAGCAATAGTTGTTTTTTTGTCGCGGTGGTAGTCGTCTAAACGTACGGTTAAGTTTAGCGAAGGAGCTGTACTAATGATAATTTCAGCCGGCTTGATAGTTTTACGGTCTGCAAAAACACCCCCACGGGTACGGTTCATAAAATCCCATAACTGCTGGACATATTCCACTCTTGAGCGAAGCGGTGCATCCCCTGAAGGTATCGGTACTTTGAAATAGCAAATAAAATCCACCATTTCCAGATGCCGTCCTGCGTACCAAGCCTCGCCGGCTTGCAAATCGGCAACGGAACGTTCCAGTTGACTCAACGTTGATAGATCATTAACGCCGGGTATAAAAATGCGATCCCAGCATAGTTGCCTCAGAGTGTGCATACGAGCAAAAGTCGTCCCTTCTTTTTTAACGCCGAGGAGTTCCTCAGTACGCGACAGCGCAGCTTCCGTAAGTGCATCAAGACGCTCTTCAATAGAGCTTGAAGCTGATGGGTTAAGATTGTAGCGCTTTTCATTAACGGACAAAACTTTATCTCGGCATTGTTCTAAACGCTTGCTGAAGGGCAAGCCGGTGTTTTTTAAGCCGGCTATATGTTCTACACGCCGAAGCATCATTTCCATCCGCCGTTGTCCGGTTTTGCCGTAGCGGAATAAGACTGAAACCGGCAGTAATTCAACCGGTGTTTCTTTGCCCAAATGTTCCGCTGCGTTCAAACCCATGCGTATCGCTCCGGATTCAAGACGGGGTATACAATCGGTAAAATAACTCACCTGCCCTTCAGGCGCTATGGTCAGCGGGTAAGGCCCCTCCATGAGCGTTTGATTTAAGCGCCTTATACTTTCCGAGTCAATTTTTGCATGATAAACCTGTAAAGCGCCCAATCGCGGAAGGACTGCTCGAGCGATCTTGCCGCCCCAGCGGAGTACTTCGTAGCCGTGTACAAAGATAAGGTGGGGGCGGCGGGGGAAATAGATACCTGCGCGGCGTGCTAATTTTTTTGACTTAAAGAGAACAAACCATCCTAGAACTTGCGGTTCGCAACCGTTTTGGTGGCGGAAAGCAAGGATACAGCGGCTTTTTTTTGAGAACGCTCGGTTAAGCGATTGGAAAAGCTCTTCACTCCCTTGCATAGAAAGGCGTGCTGTACCGACAAACGAACAGAGGTACAGCCGTGCAACGAGACGAGCAATGCCGACTGTGATTTTAGATATATGCGGTTTAGGCACAACAATATCGGGGACAGCCGCTCCTATCGGTTTTTTGTAAGGTCTATACATACTCTTAGTGTATAAAAAACTTATACCTCATGCTAGAGGGTCATGTCAGCAGCCGCAAGCACGGCCTTTTTCTAAGCAGTCGCAGCTTGTTCCAAAGTTCCCGGTGCTGCTATCACAGGCGGAGTACGGCTTTTTACTTGTAGGCCAGCCTCTTCCAAAGCAGCCGCAGCCTCTTCCAAAATTCCCGGCGCTACTATCAAGGACGGAGTACGACTTTTCACCTATAGACTAGCCTCTTCCAAAGCAGCCGCAGCCTCTCCCAAAGTTCCCGGTGCTGCTATCAAGGACGGAGTACGGCTTTTTACCTGTAGGCCAGCTTATTCCAAAGCAGCCGCAGCCTCTTCCAAAGTTCCCGGCGCTGGTATCACAGGCGGAGTACGGCTTTTCACCTGTAGGCCAGCCCGTTCCAAAGCAGCCGCAGCCTCTTCCAAAGTTCCCAGCGCCGGCATAGGCGTTAGGCGGAAAAGTATATACTACCGGCCTGCTATGTACCGCCTTCCCTTTTCCAACCCTTTTGTTTGTTCAATTTATCCAATTTATCTTTATCGAGCCTGAATTTGTTTTTACGCTTATATTTTTTGTGGGTGCATCCCCCCCGGTAATCCCTTGTACTGACTTCTTGTCTGAAAGAGGGCTAAACAGTTTTTCGGGAAATGGCGTTGACAAACCGCCGCTCGATGTCTCAGACGAAAACTTTGCGTTGAA
>JAITAM010000155.1 GCA_031284085.1 Spirochaetaceae bacterium | reverse complement strand
ATACGTGAGGCCTAAATCAGTACGGCCTCGTGGCGAATAATGCGAAGACATGGTACATAGATAACGGGGTAAACATGGCATTTTGCTTTAGTCAGCTGTTCTTTTTTTACTCTTTTTTTCTTGAGGCTAGGTCTGACCTGATTTCTGGCTCTGTCGGAGAGTTCTGTTCAGGCCAAATACACCACCGCACAAGATCTGACCTGATTTCCGGTTCTGTCGGAGAGTTCTATTCCGGGCAAACACACCGCCGCACAAGGTCTGACCTGGTCTAGCCTGCGTCTGTGGCCTGAGGAGCTATCAAGATCACCGCCGGTAGATTATGTACGCTTATTAACCGAACCGCTTCCATACCGAGTTCCGGATAATCAATGATCGTGTCCTTTGTAATATATTGCTCCGCCATAAGCGCCGCAGCACCGCCGACCGTGCCAAGATAAAACCCCCCGTAACGCCGACACGCATCCACCCATTGAAGATTACGAGCGCCCTTTGCCACAGTAACTAGCGATACACCCGCCGACAGAAAAGCCTCTGCGTACCTATCCATGCGGCCTGCTGTTGTCGGCCCTACCGAGCCTATGATCTTTCCCGGCGGCCTTTCAGATGGCCCTGCATAAAAAATCGCATACCGGTAGAGATAATCAGGCAGCGTCTGGCCTGCTTTAAGACGCCGATGCCACTCGTAGTGCGCCGCATCCCGCGCCACCAAGAGTTCGCCGGAAAGCAAAAGCCGATCACCGACGGAAAACTGCGAAAGCTGCCTGCAAAGATTACTCAGAGGCGGGGCAAGATTTACTGCAAAAGCAGGCGGGGATTGCGAGTCGAGCGTTGGGTATTGAGGGGCGGTTGTACAGAGCCGTTCGAGGTGAATACCTTTGCTATCAATAACGCCCAAAAGGTTTCGATGCGCAACACATGAAACGCCGATGGACACGGGGCATGAGGCGGCATGACGCGGCAGGCGCAAAACCCGTGCGTCAAGGAGGAGATTCGTGCCGCCGAACTGTGCGCCAAGACCGCTTTGCCGCCCCTTTTCCATGATACGCTCCTCCCAATACCGATCGCGCCTAATCCAAGCGTTACCGTCATAAGGAGCATAATCCAGTATCTCCGTTGTAGCAAGTTTGAGCAGTTCAAGGTTGTATTCAGGGCTTGTCCCCCCGACCACGACTGCGAGTCGATAGGGCGGACAAGCGTTTGTGCCTAAAGCCTTAATCTGCTCGTCCAGAAAACGGCTGAACTGCTCTTCCTCTAGAGAAGCTTTACTCAAAGAAAAGAAAGCCGTCTTGTTTGAAGAACCGCCGCCCTTTGCTATAAACAAAAACCGGTAGCACTTTCTCTTTTCAGCCGCCGCACAAGCGTGCAGTTTTATCTGTACCGGCGCATTGGTGGCGGTGTTGTACTCGTCAAAGAAAGATGATGCGCCGACTTGAGACGCTCGTAGATGGTGCTTTTGATACGCATCGAGCGCCCCTTCTGCCAGCTCCTTCGCATCATCGCCGCCTGTATAGACGGCCTCATCTTTCCAGCCGTAAATTACCACCGTGCCGGTATCCTGACACAAGGCAAGCTCCCCTTTACAGGCAACGCCGGCGTTCTCTAAAAGAGTGCGCAGTACAAAACGGTCATTAGCAGACGACTGTGGATCATGGTAACGCTCGGCCAGAAGGTCGAGGTGCGAGCGGCGCAGATAAAAGGCAAGCCGGTGGAAAGCTTCTTCAGCCATACGGTGCAGCAGGCGCGGCGGTATAAAGAGGCGGTTTCCTTTACGGGACGGTTTTTCTTTACACGGGAGAGTATCAAATCGAGCTGCATGAAACGATTGTGCAATAATATCGGTGGTATCGAGGTAAAGCATGGCGCTTCCTTTGCGTTAGTTTACGGTAAAATATATTTTATCGCTGTGCTTTGTCTGTTTGAATGAACCGGCTTGCGTCCACTGGGAGGCAAAATTGGCAATAAGAGTAACCGTGCCGATAACAAAATCGTCCCGTTTCCAAAGTGTCTTAAAACCGCCGAAGAACAAAGCTGAAATGATCGGATAGCGTGCCGGATAATCAGAATAATCCAAGATGCCGGCGCCGGGTACGGCGACGATTGGTGAAGAGGCGCTGCGTGCATATTCTATAAGGGCTTGGTAGGGGCGGCTGTTGACGCGTATCTTTCCTGCTGTTAAGAACAGCACCGGCGTCTCGCTTGGATTGATAGGCGCTAATACCAGTTTGGGCGGAAGCAGCTTAATAAACCGGTTGACTATGCTATACCATCCGACTTGGATAAGACCGGTATCAAAAGCGGTGGTATACAAAGCGCGCTCCTCAGTTTGGTAAAAAGACCAAAGGTGGCTTTCTATTGCAATAATTCCTTTAAGCTCAGGATACTGCTCTTTCGCCGCCGGCTCACCAAAGAGAGAAATTGCCGCAGAACCTGCCGTGCCATAGCCGGCTATAAAGAACGTATCGTCTAACAAGGCTTTGTCCTTCAGGTATAGCAGCGCCTTAGAGATATAATCCCGCCATTCCTCTTCTACAAGGCGGCCTGAATTATTTGCCTTATACGATCTGTGTCCCCACAGCGTAGCATACACACGCCTGAAAATAGTCCCTATAGATTTCTTTGCAGAAACTGTACAGCTAAATACGGCAAAGCCGCGCTTTTGCGCTTGGGCTGCCAGCGCATCAACGCTGTTCAAAGACCCCGGAAAAAGTATCAAGAGCGGGGTATTCGGATCATGCGCTTGGTAAAGGCGGAACTTAAGCTCTGTCCCTTCCAAAAGGGCAGTACTTACATTGCTCCGTGTAATAGTTTTTGAAGGTTTGAAGTAAAAAACAAGAGCGGTACTTATCAAGAACAAGAGTATTATAACCGGCATACGGATAGTATGGCGTCTTTGTGTGAAGGCGGAGATAGTAAGCACGAGAGCGAAGGCCACAAGAGGCAGCATTTCCGGACGAAACTCGTAAACCGCCATGCTGCAGATCAGAATACCCAAGGCCACCGGCACAAGGTAGACAAGCCCTGTAAGTCTATTCAAGCCGTTAAACAAAGGCTTAAGCACATACAGTCCTAAGAAAAACACACAGATTAACTCTACTATGATCAATTCATTCATAATGGCTCACCGACTTATAGATAGTTTATCAACAGAACACACTCAATTTTCTTGAGTGTTGCCCTATCTGTCAATGCCCACAGCCGCAGGCTGTTTCAACACGCCAGCCTGTTTCATCGGATATTTCACTGTGTCTTTTGATGCAATACTTAAAATACCACCGTCCGGGCGCATAGACGACGATGCAAATCTATACGAAAAATCCACATCTCGATACCGTTCACGTAATTCCAT
>JAITAM010000059.1 GCA_031284085.1 Spirochaetaceae bacterium | reverse complement strand
TAAAAGATCAAATATAAATTTTCAAAAAACTCAAGAACTTACTTAGGTAATCCCCAAAAGTACGTCTGATAAACAAAGCAGATAGTGTAATATTGTTTTATTAGGTCATATTTTCCTGCTTTTGCCATTGAAACAATTTCCCCGTTCCCTAATTCTTTGATAATTGTTTTTGCGACTTTTAAGCAATTTCCGGTTCCAGAAAAATAGAACACAATATTTTCCATAACAATCTCCTTATATTGCATATATATTACTATGTTTCAACCTTTATGTAAATAGTTTTTCAGAATATTTTCAAAAAATTCAGTCCCAATTGCACATAACGTTCCGGCTGTTTACGCTATATTCATCTGCGGCGGCTCAACTATGAAAAACCGCAGTGGATGCGTTTCATTTGGTTTAAGACAGCCAGCCTCTTTCTAAGAGCTGCAGGCTGTTTCTAAGTTCCCGGCGCTGGTATCAAGGGTGGAGTACGGCTTTTTGCCTGCAGGCCAGCCTCTTTATTAAGAGCTGCAGGCTGTTTCTAAGTTCCCGGCGCCTGGTATCAAAGGTGGAGTACGACTTTCTGCCTGCAAGCACGGCCTGCACAGAACTTGAGTATTAGCACTCTCCCTAGACAAGACTGCATAAAATGTGTATAAATTACACAAATTTCTAAGGAGGATCTTATGAAAAATATTATTGTTGTGTCGGTTATTATGATGGTTGTTGCTACAACCGCTTTTGCTAGAGGAGGTGCTCAACAAGGACAAGTCCGTATGGCAACAGGTGGAAATACCGGTACGTACTATGCTTATGGCTCTGCGGTGGGACAAATCCTACAAGAGAAAACCAAAATCCCCATCACGATTCAATCAACCGGAGCATCAAAAGCAAATATCCAGCTCATTGCGGCTGGTGAAGTAGAACTTGCCATTGTACAAAACGATGTTATGGACTACGCGTACAAAGGCACAGAGCTTTTTACCGGCGAGCAGACTCAGGCTTTTTCATCTATGGCCGCTCTTTATGCTGAAGTATGCCAAGTCGTTGCAGGTTCATCCGGTATCACCAGTATTGCCGACCTGAAAGGCAAGAGAGTCTCGGTCGGCGATGCCGGAAGCGGCGTTGAATTCAACGCAAAACAGATTTTGGAAGTCTACGGTATTACCTTTGCCGACATTGATAAGCAGAATCTCAGCTTTGCCGCCTCCGCCGATGCTCTTCGCGACGGCAAAATAGACGCATTCTTCTGTACAGCAGGCGCTCCGACAACGGCAGTCGTTGATTTAGCTATTAGCAAAGATATTGTTCTTTTAGCGATTGATGACGCTCATATAGCGCAGCTTATCAGAGCTTATCCTTTCTACACTAAATACCCGATTACTGCCGGCAGCTATCGCGGTGTAGCACAAGACGTGCAGACTGTAGCGGTTAAGGCGACTTTTATTGTCAGTAACAAGCTCTCTGAAGAGACCGTGTACACCTTGACTAAAACCCTGATTGAAAGCCAGAGAGAGATTCAAAATAGCCATGCTAAAGGCGCAGAATTATCAGCAGCTTATGCGGTGAGTGGAATATCCGTTCCATTTCATGCGGGGGCGGCGCGCTACTTCAAAGAGATCGGCGCTATACAGTAGGCATAAGGGGCCGGCCTAAAGCTTTTAGACCACTTTTTATAGGAAGCAAGAAGAGAAGCCCATTGCTTGCAGCAATGGGTAACTCTCCAAGTAAGAAGGCGCTAGGGGATATATGAAATCTAGAAGGTTTCCGCTCAAATGGTGGTATGGATTTGTTTTTAATTTCTTTCTCATAGCGCTGGTTCTTGCGGTAATACCGGTTATTCAGCGCTCTCCTAAAAAACTCGTTATTACTGATGTATCCGGCGGCCGCTTATACGGCAGCTGGCCTGTTAAAAACGGCGGTGAATTCGCCGTTGAATTCGTCCATTCAGTAAACCAAAGTCCTGTTCTTGACACATTCACGATCTCCGGCAATACCATTCGTCCTTTATCAACGCGGTTTAAGGCTTTCGGCGCCGGTATGCAAACAGAACTTGAGCCGGGGCAAAGCTTGACTCGCGACGGCGATGCTATGGTTATTAGCGGTTTTACCCAATCGTTCCGAGATTTACGCTACATTGTCGGTACTGTTTCTGATCATATTCTATTTATCAACGGCGAAGAGATTAGCCTGCGGGATTTATGCGGTAAGAATGCTCATATTGTGATTCGGATACACCGCATGTTTTTAGGTTGAATCGCCTGAGCTGTTTGTAATCTTAGCGATTATACGCATTGTTTATACTAATTTGAATTACGGAGTTCTTATGACACTTATTCCGATTACAGCAATACTTTCAATATTTGTCGCTACACCGGCAATAGTTTTTTCATTTATTTACCATCTCAACAAGAACAGAGACGAGGTAAAAAAACTCCAGCTTCAGAAAGAAATATTAGAATTAGAAATAGAGAAAGAAAAAGTGCATTTGCTCAAGATAGAAGCGGAAAGCAAGCAATACGACCGTTTAATTAATAGCTAGTGGCTGTGGCCGCATCAGGAGCCGCTACTTTTTGTTTATACTAATTTGAATTATGGAGTTACTGTGATGCTTAGTCAGATTACTACAATATCGTTATGTGTCGGTATACCGGCAATAGTTTTTTCGTTTGTTTACCTTCTCAACAAGAGCCAA
>JAITAM010000040.1 GCA_031284085.1 Spirochaetaceae bacterium | reverse complement strand
CCACCCTGCTCTAAACAGCCGCCTGCTCTTTCCAAGCTACAAGGAGCAGGCCATCCTCTTTCTAAGCTACGCTGTTGGTATCCACAGCAGGCGCAGGCCAGTCTATCCCAACATTCCCACGTTGTAAGCAAGAGAGGTATACGGCTTTTTGCCTACAGGCAGCAGGCGCAGGCTGTTTTGAGTTCTCGGTGCGGGTGCCGGGAGTAACAGAGGGATAGAGTGCTAAGAAACTCTATCCCTCTTTCCGTACCACCCCATGCCCGCTATGCCTAGACTACGCAATCCACACTAAGACTGGTGTTACATCCACACTAAGGCTCGTGTCCTATCCACACTAAGGCTCGTGTCCTATCCACACTAAGGCTCGTGTCCTATCCACACTAAGGCTGGTGTTACATCCACACTAAGGCTGGTGTTACATCCACACTAAGGCTGGTGTTATATTCACACTCTAGAGAGTGTGCCACCTACACCTAATGCCAGTGTGGTATCAACACTGCTTAGAGTGTGCCACCAACACTGTAGAGAGTGTATCTGACACACTAGCACTCGTGTCCCACCTACACTGTAGCGACTGTTCCGCCAAGTTTCTACCTATTAAGTGCCTATCATGCACCCGATGCCTGCACCAAAAACTTAACACAGGCTGGCCTGCACTTCCCTTTTTTTGTGCAATTTGGTAGACTTGAAGTATGTACGACATTATAAGTCCCTATCTACAAATCCTTAACCCTGAGCAGAAACAAGCTGTGCTGCACACCGGCAACCCCCTTCTCATTCTGGCAGGCGCAGGTTCAGGGAAAACACGGGTCATCACTACGAAGATTGCCTACCTCATCCGAGAGTGCAACGTCCCTCCAAGAGCCATATTAGCGGTTACCTTTACTAACCGTGCCGCACAAGAAATGGCCGAGCGCGCCTGCTTGATTGACGAGCGTGCGGCAGGCGCTATGCTCAGAACTTTCCACTCGTTCGGCGCTTGGTTCTTGCGCCGCCACACCCAGTTCGCACCCCTCTCCGAGCGCTTCGTCATATACAATGAAGACGACCAAGCCGCACTCTTAGCCACGATAATGACCAACGCTTCAAAAGAAGAGGTCAAGGGAGTGGTTCACAAAATCGCACGGGCAAAAGACTACTGCATGGGACCTGACCATCCCGACTTAGATGCCATTGATCGCTCGGAAGAGTTCCGCAGACTCTATAGACGCTATGAGGACAAACTCCGCAGAATCGGCAACGCCGACTTCGGGGATTTAATCAAAATGCCGGTGGATATACTCCGTGAGAACCCCGATATGGCAGACGGATTCCGTTCCCGCTTCGAAGTCATCTTAATAGATGAATACCAAGACACCAATATTGCTCAGTTTGAGCTGCTCAAGGCAATTTATGACCCCGCTTCTTACCTCTGTGTTGTAGGCGATGACGATCAGTCTATCTACCATTTCAGGGGAGCTGAAGTGCGGAACATTCTTGAGTTTCCCTCGCAGTTCCCTGAGACCGAGATAATAAAGCTCGAGCGCAATTACCGCTCGACCGCTTACATCCTAAAGGCGGCTTCGTCCGTAGTCGCTCACAACAAGAGCCGGCTCGGTAAAAATTTGTATGCTGAAAGGGGGGAGGGGAGCCTCCCGGTTCTTGCCTTCCTCCCCAACCAGCAGGAGGAGGCCAACTTCTGTGCGGAGTTGGTTAAACGTTCCTATGAAGAGGGGGGGTGCTATGCTGATTGGGCTATACTTTACCGCACTAATGCGCAGTCGCTTCACTTTGAAAATGAATTCTCCCGCCGTAACATCCCTTATCGGCTTGTCGGCTCGCTGCGGTTTTACGAGCGGGAGGAAATAAAGGACGCTCTCTCGCTGCTGTCCTTGCTCGTCAACCCCCGTGATGAGGTTGCGTTTCGGCGCATTATCAACAAGCCTTCACGCGGCATAGGTGCGGTTTCCCTCAAGAAGATTGTTGTCGAAGCGGCCGCCCAAGACGGCAATCTCATTGCAGTCTCACGGCAGATACGGGAAAAACTGTCCGCTAAGGCGCAGGCAGGGATTAGCCTCTTCTTGGCGGCTCTTGACCGGAGTTTTTCGACACTTGATAAGGACGGTGCAAGCACTATGGTCTCGCAGCTTGCAGACCAAGCGATAAAACACAGTACCTACGGCATCGAACAAGGCATTATTGCGGGGGAGGGGCTTTCGCTTTGTGCGGTCAGCCTGATTATGCTCAGCGGCCTATTCACCTATCATAAGAGTCAAGACGAGGTTTCAGGCACACAGCGGGTCGCCAACCTACAGGAATTGGCAAATGCTATGAGTTTATACCCGGCGACACTGAACGGGCTGGCGGAATTCTTAGAGAACGCCGAGATAGATCGTTCTCGTGGTGAGCAGAATGACGACGAGGAATCGCCTGACAGGGTTACGTTTATCACGCTGCACAACACTAAGGGTCAGGAGTTCAAGAAGGTAGTAATAACTGGGGTTGAGCAGGGCCTATTCCCCCGCGAGAGTAAGTTCGGAGAGGCGCTTGAAGAGGAGCGGCGGCTCTTTTACGTGGGCGCTACCCGTGCCAAAGACGAACTCTACTTGACTTCGTGCGCCGAGCGGCGGCTTTATGGGTGGACTATGGACGTGTATCCGAGCATTTTCCTGCGTGAAATAGACAAAACGGCGCTGCGGATCATAGGCCGTGCGCCCAAAGGGTTTAAGTGAGCCGTCTTTTTGGAAGGGGGCTCAGGCTTTGGCTTGCACAAGGGCATCGTGCTACTTTCTTTTTTGGAGAGACTATGGTATGCTTTAGGCATGAAATTACTACAAGGCAGAGGGCGCTTCATTATTATGACGGCAGTAATATTTCTTGCAAATTATTCTCTTGATAGGATAACGAAGCAGCTCGCCCTAAAATACTTGTCGGGTAGGGAGCCGATACGGTTATTGAACGATCTCTTAATCTTTCGGTATGCAGAGAATACGGGTGCATTCCTAAGTATGGGAACAGACTGGAATGTGTATGTAAAGTACCTGCTCCTTCTTATTATACCAATAATTATATGTATCATCGGTATTTTGCATCTGATGTTCCGAGAAGGCAAAGTCTACCGCGTAGCAATCATAAGCTGCATCATCGGCGGCGGGATAGGCAATCTAGCGGACAGGCTCTTCAATGAATTCAGGGTGATAGACTTCATCAATGTAGGGATAGGGAACCTGCGGACTGGCATCTTAAACGTTGCAGACCTTTCGGTAACATTCGGCTGTATTGTGCTGCTTGTGTTTGAAGGGCTTGAGAGCAGCCGTGCCAGAAAGGTCGACACCTAGTGCGGCACGGTTTTCAGTGTAGTCGGCACACTCTAGGCAGTGTAGGTATCACACTCCGGTATGGCACCGGAAGCATTGATGCGATTATTCATCATATTCATTACTTTTACGCTATTTCTTTGGCGCCGGCTCTTTGGTAGAATTCATCTGGTAAAACAGCAAGATATACTATAATGTTATTCAACAACAACCTTCAATCGACTAATACCTGCGTATATACTTGCCAGGATCATGTAAGATGAAAGATAAAATCTTCTTCCAACTTTATTTCTTAAAATACACAGTGTTTTCGCTGCTCTCTTAATAGAAAAAGGATAGAAGGGACATAGTGTGTCCCCTCTATCCTTTCAATCTAAACAGTTCTGCTAAATCTAGTCCTGTGCTTTCAAATCCTGCGGGAAACCGGGGAGCTGCTTTGCCTGTGCATAAGTAGAGGCAACTTTAATCTTTCCGGAAGTAATATCTTGTTTAATCTGATCGAGCTGCTGAGTAATATCGGCAGTCAGCGCCGGATTGGTTCTGGAATAACCAACACCATCGGCTTTGAGATCGAGAGTAATGACTTCACCTCGGAAAGTGTTGTTTTTAATTGCGTTCAAGCCGTATAAAAGGCTTGTCTCAACACGCTTGAGCATGGAAGTAAGTACCGCAGACTGAGTTGGATCAGCGGGATTGTACTGCCCCTCTTCATGCTGGTCTGAGTCAACGCCAATTGCCCATACATTCCTGCCGGCAACTCGGTACTCTTTAGCCTGAGCTATGGTGCCGTTGCCACTTCCACCGGCTGCAGAATAAATCGCATAAATACCGGTATCATACCAGTTCTTAGCTTGTGTTTTGGCAAGCGCCGGCTCGCCCCAACTGTTGACATAGTAATCAACGATCCCAGCATTAGGAAGGATAGACAATACACCCTGGATAAAACCTATTTCAAACTTGGTGATGGTTGATCCGGGAATACCTCCGATAAAACCAAAGCGAGGATTGGCTATACCGTCAGCTTTTGCTTTGAGTGCAGCCGCAGCTCCAACAAGGTATGAACCTTCATGCTCGGCAAACAAAACACCTAAGACATTAGAAAGCTTGACCCAGTCAACATCAACGATTTGATACTTCTGTTGCGGATTGGCTTTAGCCACTTCGGCAAGCGCATCGGCAAAGGTAAAACCGGTTACTGTGATAAGATCATACCCTTCATCCGTTACTTGTTTGATATTCGGAATGTACATATCCTGCGTTTGGGCAGTCAGCACGTCGTAGGCAGTTCCTCGCTGACTTGGGTTTTGCCATGTATCGCCGTAAAATTCCAAAATCCCGCGCCATGCAGCCGCATTGAATGATTTATCATCAATACCTGTTGCATCGGTCAGAAGCCGAATGGTTATACCCGTGCCTGAAGTCGAGCCGCTGCCACTCTGCTGTCCCCGACCGAATGCCGCCACAACCGTAAGGCTACAGAGTAAAACACTCAGAATAAATCTCTTCATAAAAAAATCCTCCATTTGATTGTTCTTAACAAGAGAGTATATCAAAAGATAGAAATAGAAACAAGCGCAAAAACACAGCCGCAGGCTCTTTCTAAGCTTCGGTATTGTTTCAGGGGCGGCGCACGGCTCTTCGTCTATAACAGATACGGCCTGTTCTAAAGACTTTGCGATAGTCGTCGCAAACCCCTGCCCCCTATCTGTGGCCTGTAGGCAAAAAGCCATGTGCCGTTCCCGATACAATGCCGGAACATTGAAACCCGCTGGCGAGCTGGCGTGTTAATCTTTGTCCAGCCGCCAAGAAATGGTATAACTGAACTTACCGGGGAAATCCTCGAAACTCAGTGCAGCACTTATCTTGCCGGGTCCGAGCCTTATAGCCGTTGAAAGCGCCGGCTCCCACTGTATCTCCTCTTTTTCGTCAATGGTAGCGGCTGCTTTTAACGCAGCTTGAAACTTTCCCTTTGTATAGCCTATTTCACAGGCTACTTTGGCAGAGTCAAAGGCAAAAGAGGCATCCGGTATGGGGAAAGGAATCGGTAATGCTTCAGACGCCGCTATGCTTACAAGCCTGCCGGACAAACCAAGGTGCAAACTCCCCCATGTAAAAGTCAGTGCGCTCTGATACCGGTCCTGTACAGCAGCTAAATCGGCGGCATTCCGGCTGCCCTCAAAGGAAATACGTGAAAGGTGAAGGGAGCCTTTTTTTGCGGGGAAGCGGTAGTAAATTTGAGTGGAACTGCGCTCAAAAGGCTGCGCAATGCCGGCGCTGCGTAAGGCGGTACTCAGGCGCAGCGACTCAGAATACCTTCCGTAATACTCAAAACGGGCGCCTGCTCTAAAGCCTGCGCCGGTCGCATTACCATCGATGCCTACATAGCGAGGCCCTGCACCGTCTACTGAAAAGGATAAGCGCCACGGTCTGTTGCCGATACGGATACCGATATTTGCGTAGCTGTCCTTCCCAAAGGCAAAAGCTTCTGAATAAGCCCAATCCGCTGCAAAGGCAAGAAAGGGATTCTCGAAAGCCGCACCCAAAGCATAAATACGAAAATCCCGTTCCGGTAATGGCATTAGTTCAGAAAACCACGCACGCGCCGGACGTTCGGCTAGGGTTTTGCCTTTGTATAAACCTTCTACCGTTAGACTTGAGCGTTTGGAAAACAGTATATCAAGCCCGCCGGTCAGCAGCGGATCCATATCGCCGTCAAGAAACACAGTGGAAAAGCCCTTCATGTGTAGCGCCGGCATGCCAATCTCAGGGCTTCTTAGGTGCAGAGCAAGCTGGGAAGACTTGGCAGCGGAGAATTCAGTTTTAAGATCAGCACCTGTGGCTTTGCGATAGTCCACAAAAGGAAGTGATTTTACCCACGGATCACGAAGTCGTGCCGGCAATCCCCATTCGTCCAAGGCACCGTATAAAAGCCTTGAACCGGTAGCTTTATGGTAAAGAGCGCCTGAGAAGGCGGTGGTTTCGGCGCTAAAGTCCATAAAGAAAGGCGGTCTTCGATCAATAACCTGCGCCCGCACAGTCAGGTCAAACGGTAAAAGGAGGCGGAATTCGGCTCGGTTTGTTATGTTCTTTTCAGTGAAAGCTCCTGCCCACAATGCCCTCCATGACACAAGCGGCTCAGCATAAAGAACTCCTACCATGTTCAATAAAAACAATATTCGTAAAGTACGCATAGCTCTTATATGAGACTGTACCGTGCTTTTGCTTCAAAAGCCGGTGATTTTTTTAGAAAAAATTTGGTTATTCTTATCTCTGCATCCGTGCTAGGGTGCGACATGAGAAAACATGACCTCAGGTCTAGAAAACATGACCTCAGGTCTGACCTGATTCATTGGAGTATCTTCAGTTCTGGCTTCAGAATCGTGTCATCCACGAAAGAGATAATCTTTGTAATCCTATGTTCCCGATGATACGCTCCGCTATACTTCCATCCACGCGGTTCTTTTACAAGCCCTGCTTTAACAGGGTTCTGGTCGAAGCTATACACATTCCAGAAGTCCTGTTCGTCCGTTATTACTCGCGAATAGAACCTATCTCCTCAGAAGTGTCCGGTCTTGTGGTTCATTTTCTTCCAGGTTGGTATCCCAAAGCGGCGTACGACTCTTCGTCTAACAGAAGCAACTAGAGGTCTGACCCCAGGTCTTTATTTTCAAAGCAGCCGCAAGCTCTTATTTAATAATTGACAGAATACTGGATCTCCTAGTATAGTTCAGGTTATGAACGTGAGAAAATACGAGTTTAGCGTTCACCCTTTTAATCCGGCAATACAAGCCGGATGATTCTTTAGCTTGTATATAAGACTGTCGATAACTAGAAAAGAGGTAAGAATATGACAATCCATGGCGTAGGTTTCGTTGACCAATATCAACC
>JAITAM010000240.1 GCA_031284085.1 Spirochaetaceae bacterium | reverse complement strand
TTCTTAAAGCCTCAACCACGCTGCGATGCAGAGGCGGAGAGGGGTTTGACGAAGCTTGCAAGGCAGCCGAGATTATTGCAGAAAAAGAAGGGCTTTATGCCCATGCACAAAGTGTACGTCTGCGCCGCGGGCAGCCCAGCTTGTTCTAAACTTTCGGCGTTGGTATCAAGGGTGAATATACGGTTTTTTGTCTGAAAGCAGGCCAGCCTGCCCGCCAGCGGGTTTCAAAGGTTCTTGTATCGGGAACGGAGGTACGGCTTTCTGCCTGATAGAAATGGTACAGAAGATCAGGTCAGCGTGTTTCTAAACTTCAGCATTGTATCCAAAGCAGACACAGCCACAAAGCTCTCGATATTGTATCAGAAGCGGAAACTTGGATCGAATAAAGGGACGGAAGGCATACCCAGAGCTGTTATAAGCTATATTTTCTTGCTGGTTTGCCAAGGACAGCAAATCAGTCATTCTTTAATAATATTGTTATCATAATTCACTATTTTTTTCTAAAGCGTAAATATATTTCATCATTTGATAAATACCAGATTTATATTTATTGTATAAGCCTTGATTTTTTAAATCATCAATATCCATCTGTAAGGCATCGGCAAATCTCCCTTGCTTTATCAATTCACTTTGCATAGTTCGATGAGCTATAGAGTTTTTACTATACTTAAAACTAGCTGTCTTTGCATGATCTGCAGCATCCATTATTATGGCAGGAGCTTTACCAATATCTCCATTCCAAAGATTTGCCTCTTTAATTGCACTCTGTGCCGGCATATGGTGTACTTCCAAATTTCCATACTGTCCCACTTTTTTTATAGACCCTTTTAATTCTCCAAAAAAACCACCGGTTGCATAATCGCATATTTTGCCATAATCCTCGTTCGGTATGCCCATCGTCATCCGGTCAACATCTGTTACCGCGCTCTGATCCTCCCGCAAATAGAGGTTCACAAAGGGGCGGATTTTCGCCTTCGCCTGCACATTAGCCTCGTTTTTAGCTTCGGTCTCAAGCGGCGTGTGTGGAACGAGCGTCTTCACATACGCCGTATGCCAAACCGTATAAGCCTCCTGCAGCTCCTGAAGCGCCGCTGCCGGAATATGTGTCCACTCAGGCGTCCCTCCCTCACACTTTTTTGCCGTATATTGCTCCAAATTATTAAATAACGCATCAAAGTCAGCGTCATTCCTGTCCAAATACTCCCTTTTGTACATGGTCTTTACCTCCTTGGGTCTTGCCTTGTGTCCGTATGGCTGCTCCATACGGATATACGCCGTAAACGTACGAATGTTTGCCATAAACGTACGCCTAGCAACCTTTTCAGGCTCAAGAAAATAGTCTATCGGATACTGAGAAAAGGCACAAGCGGCTTTGATTCATGCACCTAAAACACACAGAAAAATCTTCATAATAGTAAAACCGTTTTTCTTTGCCGCTTCTGTGCTTGAGACAGGTCAGACCTTGAACAGGAAGGGACAGATCTTGAAGTAGGACTCTTCGTCTAACAGAAGTAGCGGACTTTGCCCGTTTGGTAGGCAGTGATTGGAGGAGGATTGAAAGTAAGCAGTACCGGGTTTCAGAATGTAGCGTTTGGGTAAGATTATGGTTGAATTTGTGATTTTACGGAAGATAACGCTCAATCTCCTACGGCTGGAAGTAACAAAATACCCGATGCGCTCTTATCCTCTTGCTATTCCTATTTTATTTACTGTATACTAAATTTATGCCGGTATTTGGAGGAGACGGGATAAGCACCGTTCTCAAGAGGAAAGACAAAACTAAAGGACAGTTTAAGGAACCGGAAGACTTCCGAGTTGTACTGTTAAATGATCATTTTACAACCATGGATTTTGTTATGGAAGTTTTGATGACTATCTTTCATAAAAGTAAATCGGAGGCGCGCAAGATTATGCTTGATGTTCACCGTAAAGGGCGCGGTGTGGTAGGGCGTTACCCTTTTGATATTGCACAAACCAAAGTAAATCAGGTCCACACAGTTGCACAACAAAATGAATTCCCCCTTCGCTGTGTTATAGAGCCGGTCTAATAATTGCTATGCAGAGCAAATAAATTCTAAATAGCAATTCAAGGAGTAAAGTATGAAGATAAGCGGGCCGGTTCAGGCCATTATACACGCCGCCTATAACGAGGCACGATCACGTAAGCATGAGTATCTTACACCGGAGCATATCCTTTATGCAGCGCTTAATTTTGACGATGTTCAAGACATTTTTGCCGCATGTGGAGCTGATTTAGCATTGATACGATCGGGTATGGAAATCTTCTTTGAACAGAAAATGCCGACTCTTAACAATGTAGAGCCTACTCAAACAGTTGCTTTCCAAAGTGTGATTGAAAGAGCGGTCTTGCAAAGCCAATCCGCCCAAAAGCAGGTTCTCGATATAGCCGATATTCTCGTGTCGTTGTTTGATGAAGAGCGTAATTACTGTGCCTACTATTTGCGTAAAGCAGGGGTAAAACGGTTGGAATTGATTAAAGTGCTTTCACACACCATAGATGATGAAAGGCTAAATGAAGAAGAAGAGAATGCAGGCGGCTTAAAGAATAAGAATGCAAAAAAGACGACCCTTGACCGATACACCATAGAGCTGACCACCCTTGCGCGTGAGCATAAATTGGATCCGCTCATTGGGCGCAAGGAAGAGCTTGACCGGACAATACAGATTCTCTGCCGCAGAATCAAAAACAATCCGGTTCATGTAGGCGATTCTGGGGTAGGGAAGACGGCAATTACCGAAGGGCTTGCCCAGCGTATTGCAGATGGCGATGTTCCTCCAACGCTAAAAAACTTTTCGGTTTTTTCTTTGGATATGGGTTCTTTAATTGCCGGCACTAAATTCCGCGGTGATTTTGAGGAGCGAATCAAAAAAGTTATTGAGGAGATACTCAAAAAAGAAAAAGCTATTCTCTTCATTGATGAGATTCATACATTGGTCGGGGCCGGTTCCGCTTCAGGAAACTCTTTGGATGCCGCCAATATTCTCAAGCCCGCCCTTACTTCCGGAAAAATCCGATGTATAGGTTCAACGACCCATGAAGAATACAATAGGTTTTTTGACAAAGACCGTGCCTTGTCGCGGCGTTTCCAAAAGATTGATATAAATGAACCGAACGAAACGGATAGCATTGCCATACTCAAAGGGCTAAAGTCAAAATATGAAGACTATCACCGTGTCCGCTATAGCGATGCGGCTTTGGAAAGCGCTGTACATCTTTCCAATCAATACATTCTAGACCGGCATTTGCCTGATAAAGCTATTGATGTTATTGATGAGGCGGGCGCTTTTGCACGGATCAGCGCCTATCAGCACAGTAAAACCGTGCAGGACGGCTCCGTCGAAATAATAGATATTGATGTTCCGATTATTGAAAATGTTCTATCGCGAATTGCCCGAATACCCAACCACTCGGTTGGCGAGAGTGAAAAAGACAAACTCCGCCTTATGGAAAGCAGGCTCAAAGAGCGCATCTTTGGGCAAGACTTAGCTGTTGAAGCTGTGGTCAGAGCGGTCAAGCGATCCCGCGCCGGTTTCCGAGCTGCAGAAAAGCCGGTGGCCAATTTTCTTTTTGTCGGTCCCACCGGCGTTGGCAAGACAGAGCTTGCCCGATCCTTGGCTGATTTGCTTGGCGTCTCTCTTCACCGGTTTGATATGAGTGAGTATCAAGAGAAGCATACGGTATCTCGGTTAATCGGTTCGCCTCCCGGGTACGTAGGCTATGAAGAAGGGGGGCTGCTTACCGAAATTGTACGCAAACACCCTCATGCGGTTTTACTTCTTGATGAGATTGAAAAGGCGCATCCTGATATTTACAACATACTATTACAAGTTATGGATTATGCTACGCTTACCGATAACAACGGCCGCAAGGCGGATTTCCGGAATGTAGTGCTGATTATGACAAGTAATGCCGGTGCACGTGATATTGGTAAGACCCTTATTGGTTTCGGCGACCGTAACATTGATGAATCGGCTATCGACAGTGCTGTTGAAAAGACCTTTACACCTGAATTCCGCAACCGCCTTGATGCGGTGGTTCAGTTCGGGCATCTTTCGCGTTCTATTATGCATTCTATTGTCAACAAGGAGATTTCGCTCTTTCAAAGCCAACTCGTGGATAAGAATGTTACTCTGACGGTTACCGAAACATGTATCGCTCATCTTGCCGAAGAAGGCTATAGCCGTGAAACCGGCGCTCGTAATGTGAGCCGTCTTGTTGAAGATAAAATCAAATCTTTCTTTGTAGATGAGATCCTTTTCGGCGCTTTGAGTGAAGGAGGCGGCAGTACCACCGCTGATTGGGCAGATGGAGAATACCGGATAACGGTTGTTGAGCAAGCAAAAGTTAATCTACAAAAAGATACCAGTGCTTCTGCGCCGTCAACGCCATTAGAACTCTGAACAATAACCTATATAAGAGCCGTAAGCCGTTTCTAAGCTTCGCA
>JAITAM010000210.1 GCA_031284085.1 Spirochaetaceae bacterium | reverse complement strand
GTTGTAATGGCTTTATTGCCCGCCGCACCGTTAGCCATAATCAGCACCATATCATTGGTTGATCTATCGCCGTCAATTACAAGACGGTTGAATGAACGGCATACTGTCTGGCGGAGTGCGCTGTCAAGTAAGGGACTGGATATATCGGCGTCGGTTGTAATAAAGCCCAACATGGTTGCCATATTAGGATGTATCATACCGGACCCTTTGGCTATCGCTCCTATGTGTACGGGTCTTCCTCCGATTTCTAGTTCAACGGCTCTGGTTTTTTTTCGGGTGTCGGTTGTCATAATTGCTTCAAGAGCGGCATCCGATCCTGCAGCATCGGCACGAAGAGAATCCACAAGAGAACGCATACCCGATTCAATCGCCGCTATGGGAAGAGGCACGCCGATAACACCGGTAGAAGCGACGGCAAGTTCATGATCGGGCAGAGCCAATTCACCGGCTGCAAGAGCAGCCATACGGCGCGCATCGTTAATGCCGGCCTCGCCGGTACAGGCATTAGCGTTGCCGGAATTGGCAATCACCGCTCGAATTGTACCATGTTTACCATGTTCTTTAGTAACGAGTATGCTTGCCGCTTGTACTTGATTAGTAGTAAAGACCGCTGCTGTTGCGCAGGGATAGTCTGAAAAGATCAAAGCAAGATCACGTTTGTGGGAGGCGGCTTTGATACCGCACCGAATACCACCGGCTCGAAAGCCTTGTGCAGCACAAATTCCGCCCTCAATTTCTTTCATAAAATGCCGGGAACGGGATTTGAACCCGTACCCCCTTGCAGGGAGGGGATTTTAAGTCCCCGGTGTCTACCATTCCACCACCCCGGCTCTTCTCAAAACTGTAACATAGCGGATGCTAACTTGTCAAGATAGCACGCTTTAGGAGGGACTCTCTTCATCATGCTTTTCTCCCTCTGCAATCTGCTTCTTTGTCTGAATATTGCGGAGAAGTCCTTTTCGTTTTTCCAAAATGCTGATAATCAAATTCATATTGCGCAGTACATCACTGTTTTTGAATACCTCAAGCCCTTTAGGAGGAAGATTTTCCACCATTTCCAATAAATACCGCAGCAGTCCTGAAATTTTATAACCGCTAATAATAACCGAAACTTTCTGCACTTCGGTACTGGGAACTTGAGCTTCAGCTTCTTGCTTTGGATCAGCCGGCTGCGCTTCTGTATCTACCGTCTCATCATCCGGTTCTTCCGTTTCAATTTCCGTCACCATTATCATACTCATACTGCCAAGCGATACGTTTTCCTCTTTGCTCTCCGGATCAATATTTTCTTTTAAGGCACGCGCCCAGAGATCTTTAACCCGTGAGAGGTCGGCAGGCGCTGCTCGCTCTTTAAGAGCGCGCAACTCCTCTTCCGCCTCGGTATCTGTGTACAACTTTGTAAGCATTGCTACTATATCAGCATCATCAGGATTAAGCGTGAGCAACTCTTCAAATACTTGAATTGCTAAGGCAAGGTTCCACATTTCATTGTACAAAGTCCCCAGCAATAAGCGCGCGCCTCTATCATGAGGACGTACCATAAGATAGGCTTTGAGCTGCTCTTCGGTTGCCTTGTATTTTTTCTTTTTATGCTGAATATCCGCTAATATAAGATAAATATTATACTGATGCGGGTCTATCTGAAGAATCTTCTTAAACAACGATTGAGCTTCATCGTCATTGCCCAAACCTAAGAGAGCTTCTGCGCCTGCAAGAAGAGCCGGTTTATAATTCGGCTCCGTGTTTAAGACCGTCTGTATTTGCGATACGGCATCGGCATACCGGCCTACATGGATATAGGTATAGGCAAGCTGGATTTTAAGATCAACATTGTCCGTAATACAAGAAATTGTCTGCTCAAATTCTTGTATCGCATCGTTGGCATTACCGATTGCTTCCAAGACGCGCCCTAAATTGAGTACCGCATTAACGTACCGTGGGTTTAATTCAAGAGCCTTGCGGTATTCAGCTATTGCCTCATCCGTTTTCCCTTGTGCAGCAAAAACAAGACCGCGGTTGTTGTACGCATCGACTTCAGAAGGGTTTGCCTTTATCAGATCCGTAAATATCCTTTCGGCTTCATCAAAGTCTCCATGCCGGTAGGCAATAACACCTAAATTATTCAAAGGCAAAGCCCAACCGTCTCGCTCTTCAAGCGCCTTACGGTACTTGCCCGCCGCGCCGTCAAGATCGCCGTTTGTCTCAAGAGCTACACCGTAGTTGTAGTAAAGCAGTGCGTTGTGCGAGTCTACATCAAGCCCTTCCTGAAAAACGGTAAAAGCCTTGCTTTCTTCTCCCCGATTATAGGCAACAATAGCAAGGTTGTTATAAGCCGGCACATAAGACGGAGAAAGCTCAATCGCTTTGGCGTAAGACATAAGTGCGGTATTAAAATGCCCTAATTCGGCGTTTATGTTGCCCATCTCATAGTAAAAATAGGTGGACAAGGGATTAGTATCTACGGCGCACGCCAAAGCATCAAGGGCGGCCTGTAGTTTACCCTGCTTGCGGTACACATGCACAATGGCTCTAATGAACCTTTCATTGTCAGGGAACTGTATAAGAGCGTGTTTTAAGAGACTCTCCGCCTCTTCATATTCATCGTGTTTTAGCAAGGCCGTAACACGGCTCAAAGTAGTTTGAATATCAAATGGATTCATGGGGACCTCTTTTAATTCGGAATAATTGCAGTATACCGGTACTCCCAACAAAGGTCAATGTATTCTGTACCTATACGGCGTATAATGTCGGCAGATTTTGCATCTTTTGGATAAGCTCATCACGTTGTCCTGTCGATGATGAAAGCTTTACGGCCTGTTTCAGGCCAGCCTGCTTCTAAGGTTGCTGTATCAGGAATGGAGTACGGCTTTTTGCCTGCACGCCAGCGTGTTTCTAAGGTTCTTGCATCGGGAATAGTGTACGGCTTTTTGCCTGCACGCCAGCGTGTTTCTAAAGTTCTTGCATCGGGAATAATGTGCGGCTTTTTGCCTGCACGCCAGCGTGTTTCTAAAGTTCTTGCATCGGGAACGGTGTACGGCTTTTTGCCTGCACGCCAGCGTGTTTCTATCAGGCTTTAGAGTTGCACGCTGTTTTAGATATCAGCAGCGAGACGCTGAAAAGAACCTGCGGTCTATTTCTC
>JAITAM010000186.1 GCA_031284085.1 Spirochaetaceae bacterium | reverse complement strand
AATTTTTACCTAAAAATGTCAAATTCATTCACAGTAAGGTTTGATCAGTCCAAAAATCGTCTTTCGGCGGGACAGTTCATTTCTGGCGTCGAGAGAGGGATTCGGCTTCCAGTCACTTGCTTCCATGCAAGTTCCTTCCTGCCCGGGGTTTCACCCTGCCGGCGCCCTCCCTGGCGTCCGCGAGGCGGGTGAAACCCTTCGAATCCCTCTCTTTCCTCCTGGCGTCGGAGAGAGAGGGATTCGAACCCTCGGTACCCTTTCGAGTACACACGACTTCCAATCGTGCGCCTTAGACCGCTCGGCCATCTCTCCACTGAAACGGAGCAAGGGGGATTCGAACCCCCGGAACCAAAAAGGTTCAGCGGTTTTCGAAACCGCCGCCTTCAACCACTCGGCCATCGCTCCATCCACAAAGGACATTTTATAAATCTGCTTTCCATGAGGCTGACACGATTTGAACGTGCGACCGCCAGATCCGCAATCTGGTGCTCTATCCAGCTGAGCTACAACCTCAAAAAAACCGCCTTTCAAAAGGCGGTTTCACTAAGCGGAGCAGGGGGGATTTGAACCCCCGGTACCTGGTTAAGGTACGACGGTTTAGCAAACCGTTGGTTTCGACCGCTCACCCACCGCTCCATGCTCTTTTTATACATCATCGGCAGCAATACGAACGGAGCAGGGGGGATTCGAACCCCCGGAACCCTTACGAGTTCGCTGGTTTTCAAGACCAGATCCATCAACCGCTCGGACACCGCTCCGTAGATGCTTGCGGCGAAGAAGACTTGAACTTCCATACCTCTCGGTACCAGCACCTCAAGCTGGCGTGTCTACCACTTCCACCATCGCCGCGTAGACAGCAGTATACAAAGTTTCCCTGATTTATGTCAATAGCATTTTTAGTCGATAATTACATTATGTTACGCAGAAAATTTTATGTAGCGATACTCAGTACCATAGCATCTTTATTTCTTTTTAGCTGTTCTACTAATTCTCCGGCACAATCGGATTCATCAATAGATAAGACGGGATCTTCAGCAAAGCGAGGTTCTTCCACACCACCAGGAACAGAAGCAGAATTAACACTGGAGGATATTTGGGCGCTTCTTGAGCAGGGGGACGATAGCGCACAGCAGGCTTTCATCGGAAAGTTGAAGGCTGATATAAGAGACGATCAGGGACGAACTCCTTTACATATCGTGGTAGAACAGGGCAATACCACCATGACAGCTTTTTTTGTTAGTATTGGCGCGGTGGTTGATGCTGAAGACAATCAAGGCAGGACGCCATTAGATATTGCTGCGGGAAAGCATGATGCTAATACAGCACGAGTACTTGCTACGGCAGGAGCGAATATTCATCATGTAATGGCGTATGATAATTCTCCGGCGCTCATTGCGTTAAACGGACAAGATGAATTGCTAAAAGCCCTGCTCAATCCTTTTTCAATAAAACAAAAAAATCTCAAAGGGCAAACTATTTTGCACTTGGCAGCATTGGTTGGTAATGCTTTAGCTGTCGATCCAATTTTAGAAGCCGGCGTTGATAAAGGAGAACGCGACAACGATGGAAAAACGGCTCTTGATCTTGCATTAAGCCGAACAGATTCGCTTGCTCATGCTGAAGTGGTTGAGAAGCTGATTCTAGCCGGCGCATCGGCAGACGGGGAGCTATACCGCCGGTTAGCGCCTGCCGTACGCAGCTCTAATTACAATACTCGGAATTTTGATGGTATTACCCTTTTGCATTTTACTGCCCATGAAGGGTATAGCGGCTTTGTTGCTTTCTTATTGAAAAAAAGCGTTGATATTGATGCAAAAGACTCGTCGGGGTCAACACCGCTCCATGAAGCTACTCGTATGGGGCATAAAACGGTGTTGATTCTACTCATTGAAGCCGGCGCCGATATAAATGCCCAAGATGCAAAAGGAAATTCTGCTTTGCATCTTGCAACACCAAAAGATCAGTACATGGAGATCTTGGAACTTCTACTTTTGCATAAAGCTAATCCTAATTTACGCGATGGACACGGCAACTCCCCTTTGCATATTGCGGTTATGTTAAACCGTGATTCGGCTACGGTTAAGCTGCTGCTTGAGTACGGCGCCGATATATCCATTCGTAATATTGAAGGGAAGACTTCTCTATACCTTGCGGTACAAGATGAACGCCTTATGTACATTGCGCCCTTGTTAGAATACGGTGCAAATATATTCGCCGTTGATAATAAAGGAACAACGCCTTTTGAGAAGGCGCTTTTAGAAGGGCTGCGGTCGTTACCAGAACTCATTACTCCTGAAACGGTGCTGCAAGCAGATGGTGCAGGAAATACTCTCTTGCATATTGTAGTGAGTAACCGCGCTAGTATTGAAACAATTAAGCTTATTCTTGATAAGAATGCGGTGATAAATGCCCGTAATAAAGAAGGGGATACCGCATTGCACAAAGCGATCCGGCAAAATTATCAAGACATAGGAGAATTGCTTTTATCATCCGGCGCCGATATTTTTACCCCTAATGCACAAGGTGAAAGCCCTCTGTACTTGACTTTCTTTTCAGCCGGTGGATTTAGAGACTGGGTTTTGAGTCCGGTAATTCTACAAAGCCGCGATGGATTAAGAAATACCGTGCTTCACTATGTGGTTCAATGGCAGCTTGATGATTATATCCAGCAGCTTATTCTTATGGGAGCCGATATAGAGGCTGCTAATGCTACCGGTGAAACGCCTCTGTTTATGGCAGTAAGTAAGGATCTGCAGTCAACAACGAATATTTTAATAAGAGCCGGCGCTTCAATAGCTGCCCGTGATGTTTTAGGCAATACCTGCCTCCATACAGCCGTGCGTTGGAATGCACAAAAGGCAGCATCTGTACTTCTTGATGCCGGTATAGAAATTGACGCTCATGCACAGAATGGAAAGACGGCTTTACACGATGCGGTGCGGCTAGGTATCTCAGGTATTGAAAGTATACTTATCAGCCACGGCGCTTCCCTTGAAGTGCGGGATGCTGATGGGAATACGCCGCTGGTAGAGGCTATAATGGCGGCGCTTCCTGTAACTGTGGAACGCCTTGTGCAATTAAAGGCCAATCCCAATACAAGAAATATTCAGGGTAATACTCCACTCCATAGCGCAGTTTCTATGGAGCGCTCTGATATAGTAAATATACTTATGCCTTTAGGGGTTTCTATCCATGCAAAGAATACTTTGGGAATAACGCCTTTAATGCTTGCTATGGAAAGTTCAGAAAAGATAAGCATGGAACTTCTAAAGCCGAACTATATTGCGCTCACTAATGATGAAGGAGAATCGTCTCTTCACATTGCAATACGCAATAACGCTTCTTTTGATATTATCAATTATATTGTGAGTCATAGCAAAGAAATCGACATCAGTGATGCACAAGGACGCAGCGCTTTGTACCTTGCGGTAGAACAAAAGCGCTGGGATATTGCAAAGCTCCTTGTTAATGCCGAAGCGGATCTGTTTTTTGTTGCCGGTAATGGCTTGAGTCCGGCAGACCTTGCCCTTTCTCAGGGCAACGAAGCGGTTAATGCACTCTTTAACGGAAAAGCCATCAACGACAAAGACCTGTATGGTAATACCGTATTGCACTATGTAGCACGCAGTGGTACTCCTGAATTAGCCTCGCTCCTGCTTGGCTTCGGCGCGGACAAGAACATAAAAAATATTGTTGGAGAAAGACCGTCCGATATAGCGCTCCGCTGGAAGCAAAACGCCGTAGAAGCACTCTTAAAATAAGATTACCTCTTATCAGGGGCCGCCGGCTTTATGACCGGCTCTCCTGTCCGCCTTGAAAATGTACAAGCCCGACGTGCAGCTTCTTGTGGCACTGTGGCAAAGGCGTAATACTCTTTTACTTCAATACTGTCAATAAACCGGCTTTGTATCGCACCTGCTCTCACAAGCAGATTGGCTATATCACGTGCTGAAGCACCGTGTTTACGGCCAATTCCAATGTAAAGCCGAGTTGCCTCTTCAGTAGTATACCGGCTGCCGTAACCCATCTTGCGCCTGAGTGTTGAAAACAGCTTCTCTTCACGCGGGGCAGTTTCCGCAAATTCAGTAATTGCCTTGTAGCGAGAAGGATCGAGCAATTCACCATAAAAAAGACTGATCAAAGCCTGCACCGTCTGCTCTGCTCCCGGACTCTCAATGAGTTCTCGGGCAAGTTGTTCAAGGAAAGGAAGCGTTTCAACAGGTTTTTCAGTATCATCAGAGACATCAGGCGTCAATAAAGCGCTGCTGACTGCATTGCGTATATGCTCTTTGGCGGCTTTCATCAGTGATTTTATTGACGGCACTTTCATCCAGTTGATAGGAGTACCGAGGACGCGTTCCATGCTGCGTGAGAGCTGCGTGATACGTCCTCGATCGGCAGGCAGAATAAGGCTAATTGCCTTGCCGCGCCGGCCTGCACGACCGGTACGCCCAATGCGGTGAATGTACATTTCACGGTCGCCGGGAAGATCCCAGTTAATAACGTGAGTGAGTCGTTCAATATCAAGACCGCGTGCGGCTACATCGGTTGCAACCAGAATTCTGGTCAACTTGGAACGGAAACGCCTTAGCGTGCGCTCACGCGCTTCCTGCGAAAGGTCTCCATGAATAGCTTCTGCCGGATAGCCGCCTTCAACAAGACGGCGGGCAACTTCGTCTGTTTCTGTTTTGGTAGCGCAGAACACTAATCCATAAAAATCGCCTTCAACATCAATAAGGCGGCGCAGGCTTTCCAGCTTGTCTTCTTTTTTTACTACGATGTAGTACTGATCGACGGCCGGCTTTTCATCTTCTGCAGCCGCATCCTCAAGAATATCAATATCGCCAAGGTTTTCCCGAATAACACGGCGGATAGCTTCCGGCATGGTGGCGGAGAAGAGGGCAACACGGCGGTCGCTTTTTACGGCTTTAAGGATATGCTCAACATCCTCAAAGAAGCCCATATCGAGCATTTCGTCCGCTTCATCAAGAATGAACCATTCTATGGTAGAAAGGTCGAGGATATTCCTTTCCATGAGGTCCATAACCCGCCCCGGAGTACCGACAACAATTTCAGTGCCGCGCTTGAGGTCTATAATTTGATTACGGATGGATGTCCCGCCGTATACTGCGGTAATACGGGGGAATGTTCCTGTGGTTAAGGAGGCAATTTCGCGAGAGACTTGAAGAGCCAATTCTCGTGTTGGGGTTAATACCAATGCACGAGGGCTGTGTGCTCTTGTTGTGAGGCGTTCTACCAGCGGTATACCAAAGGCGGCTGTTTTTCCGGTGCCGGTTCGTGCTTTAACGATCAGATGTCCGGAATCCGAGAGGAGGCGAGGGAGAGCTAGTAGCTGTATAGAACTAGGCTCTGTCCAACCTTTTCGACTAAGGGCTGCAAGTATGGTGTCAGATACACCGAACTGCGCAAATGGGTGATTAGAATTAGAATCTATCATATTTCTGTTAATGCTAGTATTTGTATCGCTACTAGTCAAGACAGCCACAGGCAGGCCAGCCTGTTTCAAAGCAGCCGCAGGCTGTTCCTAAGGTTGTTGTATCGGGAGAGGTGTACGGCTTTTTGCCTACAAGCAGACCGGCCTGTTCCAAACTTTCGGTGCAGGTGTCAAAAGCAAGAGAGGGGTAGAGCTTCTGTACGCTCTACCCCTCTT
>JAITAM010000201.1 GCA_031284085.1 Spirochaetaceae bacterium | reverse complement strand
AAATACCGGCGTGAAGGCCGCGGTTTAGCAATGGATCGCGATAAGAGCGCCGTTATAAATAGAGGACGGTCGGCAAGACCGAAGCCCGCCGTTGGCGGGGAGACTGTGGATAAAGGTAGTTTCATCTGCCGGCTTGCGGCCGCAGTGAAACTAGTGTAGATGAAGCAGGAAAATGACCCTCAAACCGAGACAACTGGGTTTGAGGAGGTTTTATAAGGCGGTGTGCTATGCCGTATATCAGCAAACGAACGGAAGGATTTGGCGAGTCGGTTATCCGCAGAATGACGCGGGTGGCTCTTGAACACGGAGCGATAAATCTTTCTCAGGGCTTCCCGGATTTCGATCCGCCGCAGGCTTTAACCCGCGCCCTCATGGAGAGCGCCGCAAAAGGGCCGCACCAGTACGCCGTTACGTGGGGGGCGGCTAATTTTCGGGAGGCTTTGGCAGAAAAACAGCGGCGCTGCATGGGGCTCCCTCTTGAGGCGGACAAACATATCACCGTTACTTGTGGTTCCACCGAAGCTATGATGGCTGCCATAATGAGCGTCATTAACCCCGGCGACAAGGTGGTCGTTTTTTCCCCTTTCTATGAAAACTACGGCGCAGACGCCATTCTTTCTGGTGCGGAACCGGTTTATGTCCCGCTTGAGCCGCCGGATTTTGACTTTGACCGCGAAAGGCTTCGCGCCGCTTGTGCATCTAATGCTCGTGCGTTGATACTCTGCAATCCTTCCAACCCGACGGGAAAGGTCTTTACGCAGGAGGAACTCCGGTATATTGCATCTTTGGCGGAGGAGTTCGATCTTTGGGTCATTACCGATGAAGTGTATGAACATATTGTCTACGCTCCGGCAGAGCATAGTTATTTTGCGTCGCTGCCGGGCATGGCGGAACGGACAATTAGCTGCAGCTCGCTGTCCAAAACATACTCCATCACCGGTTGGCGGCTCGGCTACACCATAGCCGGCGAAGGCGTTACCAGCACTATCCGCAAGGTTCACGACTTTCTCACTGTGGGAGCAGCCGCTCCCTTACAAGAAGCGGCGGTATGCGCGCTCGGCTTCCCACAATCGTATTACGATGAGCTGCGGACACTGTACACCGGCAAGCGCGATTTGTTTCTCCAGTCCCTCGACAGAGCAGGCTTAAAATACACCCGCCCCGCGGGAGCCTATTATGTACTGGTGGACATCGGAGAGTTCGACAAGAGCGATGACACTCGTTTCTGTGAATGGCTTGCCCGTGAAGTAAAGGTCGCTGCGGTACCCGGCTCAAGTTTTTTCCGTGAGCCGATTCATACTCTAATACGTTTCCATTTTGCCAAAAAAGACGAAACTCTCCGTGCCGCAGGAGAACGGCTTTTAGAGCTTAAATCTATTTGGGCGGAACGAGGTTACCGTAAATAATCCGGTCTAAGGTCTGTCCCCTATTCTGCTTCTCTAGGCTTACGTTCACCCTAAACCAAGCCTAGCGTTCAGCCTAAACTAAGCCTAGCGTTCAGTCTAAACCTAGCCTAGCGTTCAACCTAAACTAAGCTTTACGTTCAGTCTAAACTAAGCCTAGCGTTCAGTCTAAACTAAGCCTAGCGTTCAACCTAAACTAAGCCTAGCGTTCAGTCTAAACTAAGCCTAGCGTTGCGCCTTTGTTCATACCCTAAGGGCTGACCATTTCTGAGCCTAAGGTCTGTCCCCTATTCTGCTTCTATCTTTGATATAAGGCCGAAGCTTTGAAATAGGCTGAGGCTGCTGTTTCTATCTTCCCAATTTATTCATTTGTTGGTATAATTAAATAATACTTTACATAAGGAGTCTTGTATGGCGTATAAAGTTACCGACGCATGTATCAATTGCGGAACATGCGACAGCGAATGTCCATCCATTGCTATTAGTGAGCAAGCTGGTGTGCGATGGATAGATGCGGATATCTGCATTGATTGCGGAGTTTGTGCCGGCGCCTGCCCGATAGAAGCTATTGTAGCAGGTTAAAAACTTTTAGCAGGGTGGGATTGAGCAGACAGGTTCATACCACCCTGCTCTTTTATTGAGATTAAACATGAAAACACCGATCTGTTTTGTTATAGCCTTCTTAGTTGTCGTAACTCTTTTTGCTGATGATGAGTCGGCAATGCCTTTCATAAGCCAATGGCGGGTACGAGACCCTGTGTATTTACAGTACCGGCGGCAAATTGATGCCCTTGGGCCAAAACTCAGTACCATGACGGAAGAACAGATCGCCGAGTCGTTAAAAGTATTTACCTATAGAACACAAAGCACCGATGACTTTTTTGTTCTTGCGGCGCCGACTTCAATAGAAACATTGGCAACGATAAACCGACTTGAGCATCCTCAGATTGGCAAAGAACAGCGCCCTTTGCTGCTGCCTGTTATGCGCGGCATTTTCATACCGGATAATCCGGTATCGGACCTTGAAAAGCTCATGTTTGCAGCCCGAGCAGGAAGCGGTATTCCTCTTGTCATTGACGGAGAAGCATTTCACTTTATCCGAGAAGCAAAATTTAATACCAATGAATTTGCTTTCTTTCTTGATCTTAATGATGACTTTACTTTTCCACTCACCAATTACCGGATCAGTTCTGATTTTGGCTATAGGATCAATCCGGTGAGCGGTATATTCAGGCTGCATGAAGGGCTTGACCTTGCAGCGCCTGCCGGCACGGAAGTTTTTGCAGCGCGCACTGGTACCGTTACGGAACTTGGAAACAATGCGGTATTTGGGAATTATATTGTTATGCAGCACAGCGACGGCTGGTCGAGTCTGTATGGACACCTTTCAAAGATTGAAACTACGCTCCACAGCGCCGTCTCAAAAGGCACGGTAATAGGCAGAGTCGGTTCCACAGGACAATCAACAGGACCGCATCTTCACTTTGAGCTACGAAAAAACGGCAAGGCTTTCGATCCCAAACAATACCTCTCACACATAGAACGATAAAAAAGGTATTCCAGTATGAAACGTTGCACCTATCTTGTTCTTCTCTATTTATCTGTCTTAACCGCCCTCCTTGATGCCGAGACGGTGCGATCCTTTATTACAGGAACAGTAGAGGTTGATCTTAATAATCCTTCAGGCACTTCTCTTTCTCTCTCGTACAACAGCTCAATAATTATTACTCTGCACCGCGATCTTCGTTTTATTCGCGGTATTGAGTTACAAATAACAGCGCCGCCTGAATTTCTTTCATACCAGCAGAGCTTGGCGTTTATGCTGTACTCTGAATTAGGCAGCGTGCCGCAATTAGGTATTACCGACGTAGCCGGACGACAAATTGTCTATGAATTGCTCCCTAATAAGATTCAAAATATCTACCAAATCCCATTACGGAATGCTCATGGGCTGCGAACAACGCCGTATATCTCTGTTTTGACCGCCCCTGTTCTTCCCTCTTCATTTCCTCTTTTGTTTCGTTTTATGCCGGTGATGAAAGGATTGACGGAGGAGTTTGAGTCGTTGGTATTTCAAGTTCATGTAAAACCTATTTTAAGCAATGAAGGAGCGTTGCAAATCTCTTTCAAGTATCCGCAGCACCTATCCGGCCGCCCTTTTACGGTACTTATTGATGATCAAGTGATTGATGACCCGTCTACCGAGCAGATAGTGCAAGAGGGTGAACACCATCTTATCGTGGTTTCTGAAGATTACCGGAATGAAAACATCCGGTTTTTAATAGAGCGGGGGCAAACGCATGAACTCACCATAGAACTGCACGACACCACGCCGCTGCTTATCTTTGAGGCGCCTGCAAATGTAGCGATTTATCTCGATAATGTATTACTAGGCAATACCGCATTCTCGTATCCGGTTGAGCCGGGAACCCATGAAGTCAAGTTTCAAATAAATGATTATTCGGTACTTAAATCTCTTGTTGTGCAAAGAGGCAAGACCTATCATGTAACACTCACTATTGATGTACAAATCTCAGAAAACTATTAACCAAAAAACGAGAGAGAGCGAGATTGATAGAGAATATCAGTGTCCCAACTAACTAGGCTGCCAATGCAGCAATACCAAGCACAAGTGCTGCCTTTTTCCGAGTAATACTTAGTTTTACCATCCGCTCTACGGTGGGAACCGTCAATTCCTCTTCTACCTTCCACGTTCCGGCCGTCAACGCCGGTATCACTCCTATCACTTTGACGCCGTGTTCTCCGCTTGGAGGTCTGACCCTTTTACGTGGAACGTCTCCACACTATGCGATGGAACGCCTCCACACTACGCGGTGGAAGCTCTCCACACTACGCGATGGAAGGTCTCCACACTACGCGGTGGAAGGTCTCCACACTACGCGGTGGAACGTCTCCACACTACGCGGTGGAACGTCTCCATACTACGCGATGGAAGGTCTCCACACTATGGTTTCGGTCTGTCAGATCCTATGGCTTCGGCCTATCAGATCCTATGGCTTCGGTCTATCAGATCATGGCTTCGGCCTGTCAGATCTGTTTTCTGAAGTACCTTTAGACGGCTATCTGAAAGACCTGAGAAAGGTCCCGAAGGCGGGCTCAGACCTCCGAAGGCCCGCCAGCGGAGTTAGAAACTCCGGCGTTGTATATGGAAAATAAAAAAGGGGCGGAGCTGCTTTGCGCTCTACCCCTTACCTGCATCACCAAGCCTTCCTAGGCAGCGCGCCGCCCAGACCCATCGCTTACTGATAAGGTATTCACATAGCCTTGAACCGCATCGAGCAGCACACAAAAGTCCGTTGCGGTAACTTCAACCCCTGCAAAGCGCAGCGTATCACAACGGTTTATCAGAGCGGCAAAGTCCGCCCCAAGAACCGGCTCTATTTCAGAAACAGTCAAACAAAGACAGTCAATACCGGTGATGCGGCTCATAAAGCGCCTGACCTCATTATGAAGCCTACAAAGTCCGTTTTGTGCATCGCACAAGGCCGCCGTTTTGTGCATCTTGCTCAAAAACCTGTTCATCTTAAAAATCAAGTAATAATGCAGCAACCTCTTGAGGATAAGGTTACACCAGCGCTTGCGCCACGCACTGCTTAAAACAAAGACAAAGCTAAGGATGATAGCGCCTGCTATTATGCCGGAGACCAGCGCACTTGTTCCGGGCACCGGCAAGGGGGCTGCGGGAGGCGAGAGTATGGTAGAAGTGGAAGCGCCGTCAAAAATTGAAGCAATGCTCACTTTTAATCCGCTGATCGTCCCCAGACCCGGTATTTCAAAAGCCGGCACCTCTATAAAACCCGTGCTGAATGCGGTGAAATCAATGGAAATCTGCCCCTTAGCAGCGGTAATGCGATGAATATGCAACTGCGGCAGTGAAGGCAAGCCGGTTGTCTTTTCCCAGTTGGCAAGCGCCCCTTCTTCTAAGGGAAGCACCAAGAGCGCTCTATCGCCAACGTAGACCGTTTGTGGTATTTGATAGGCTTCTTGTGAAAAAAGAGGCATGGCGGCACTAAAAAGCGCGATGATGAGGAGTGCCACTTAGTTCCTCTTAAAACTTTTGTGTCTCAATATCCTTAAAATACCGTACCGTTGCTACTTTTAGCTCATCCGTTGCGGCGTCGTCAGCAACAATAAGAGCCTTAGGGTGCATTTGCAGGCAGGATAATGTCCACATATGGCTTACCCCGCCTTCGACGACAGCTTGGAGCGCACGTGCTTTACTGTGTCCGCTTACGATGATTAAGACTTCCCGTGCATCCATTATAGTGGCAACTCCCACAGTAAGTGCGGTAGAAGGAACGGCGAAGGGGTCGCCGCCGAAAAAACGGGCGTTGGCTATTTTAGTATCGGTAGTAAGAGTTTTTATCCGTGTCCGTGAACGCAATGAAGAGGCCGGCTCATTGAAGGCAATATGCCCATCCGCACCCATGCCGCCTAAGAATAGCTCTATACCGCCTGCATCTTTAATGCGTTGCTCATAGTCGGCGCACTCACGCACCGGATCCTCTGCCATTCCGTTAAGAATATTGACGTTGTTCCGGTTAATATCAATATGGTTAAAGAAATTGTCCCACATAAAGCGGTGGTAGCTTTGAGGGTGATCCTCAGGCAGCCTGAAGTACTCATCCATATTGAACGTAACGACATGAGCAAAAGACAGGGTTCCTGCATGGTGCAAGGCGATTAGTTCGCGGTAAATGCCAAGCGGGCTTCCGCCGGTCGGCAGTCCCAGTACAAAAGGTTTATCGGCAGTCGGTGCAGAACTGTTGATCCGGTTTGCAATATAACGGGCTGCCCACAGGCTGGCGCTTGTATAATCAGGGTAAATAATAAGACGCATTGATGTCTCCTTGAGTAATTGTAAGTATAAACAAAGCACTGATCAAGCAGGCGCAGCCCATGCCGGCCTGCTCCGCTGGGCGCAGGCTGTAAGGGGGACAGACCTTCAGTTGCTTTTGGAACAGGCTAGCCTGAAACGGCCTGCGGCTGCTTTGAAAATAAAGAACCAGTCTTTGAGCGGCTGCCTGTTGTAGGCAAAAAGCCGTACACTACTCCTGATACAGCAACCTTTGAAACACGCTGGCGTGTTGAAACAGCCTGCGGCTGCTTTGGAACAGGCTGGCCTGCTGCTTTCAGGCAGAAAGCCGTACACTACTCCCGATACAGCAACCTTTGGAACAGGCTGGCCTGCTGCTTTCAGGCAGAAAGCCGTACACTACTCCCGATACAACAACCTTTGAAACAGCCTGCGGCTGCTTTGGAACAGGCTGGCCTGCTGCTTTCAGGCAAAAAGCCGTACACTACTCCCGATACAACAACCTTTGAAACAGCCTGCGGCTGCTGCTTTCAGGCAGAAAGCCGTACACTATTCCCGATACAACAACCTTTGGAACAGCCTGCGGCTGCTGCTTTCAGGCAGAAAGCCGTACACTACTCCCGATACAACAACCTTTAGAACAGGCTGTGCCTGCGGCTCTTAGAGGTTTTCCTTTTCAGGACCGCTATACATAGTGGTAGAGGTTGCGGTATTTATCATCGGCGGCGTCGTATGCTTGGGCTCAGGGAGAGCAAGCGAGATGCCCCGAGATGTAGGTTCTGAAACAGGCAACGGAAGATTTTCTGCAAGGCGGAATACTTTAATACCCTCATCGGGAAAATCTTTTTTTACTGAAGCGACCGCTTGTTCTATAGTATCTGCTTCTGCTTTTTCACACCAGATTACTAAAGCAAAATTCTCTTCCGGCCAGACCGCATCCCCCATACGCGGGTTAGAAGAGCCGACTCCATGAACCGTGGGGTATTTGGTGTAATACTTACCGACCCCTCGTTCTCGAAATGCGTCTAAAATATTGTCTTCAACCGAATGGTTTGCAATTATCTCAATACGTGTCATAGGTTCTCCTCAATACAATAATAAAAACTAATACAATAATAAAAATGCTTTGATACGCATCGGTTACACCCAATCTTTCATTTTTGGGGACGGCTTTCTCTGTTTTATCTCTTTATCCAGATCGAGCGCACCCTCTGAACCGGAGGAGCTTGTGTCCTGCCAATCTATATCCTTGCGGCGAGCGCGCCGCTTATCGGCACGGCCAAGCTTTACTTTGGAATCTTTATTCACAATAGCATAAATCGTCGGCATTAAAAACAGAGTCATAAGCGTTCCAAAGAGAAGGCCGCCGAATACCGTTTTGCCAATGGGCGCCGTCATCTCAGAGCCTTCACCGGGAAAGAAAGCCATAGGAACCAAGCCGAGAATTGTGGTCAGCGTTGACATCAGTATAGGGCGCAGCCGATTTCCGGCAGCCTCCACACAGGCATCATGCAGAGAGTAGCCGCGTTTACGAAGCAGATTCGTATAGTCAACCAAGACGATACCGTTATTAACGATAACGCCGATCAGCACCAAGACGCCGACCAAAGTAAGTATATTAAACTGGTCGCCGGTGATGAGGTAGATTGCTACAACTCCAATAATGGAGAGCGGCAGGGTGAATAGGACGATAAAAGGATCGCGGAACGATTCAAAGACACTCGCCATAACACCGAAAACAAGAAGAACAGCCACGACGATAATTTGGAGAAAGACCCCTATCATCCGTATCATCTCGGTATTATCACCGCCATATTCAATAATCACATCGTCTTCCGCCGGGATTTCTGCCTTTATAAGAGCGCGTATCTTGTCATCGACGGCGCCAAGACTTGTTCCCGGCAGCGCTCCTGCGCTGACATGAATGACCCGCGCCTGATTCTCACGGTTAATCGCTGTGGGGCCGGTTCCTTTGGTATAACTTGCAAAATTGGAAAGCGGCACTCGGCCGGCTACCGTACTGTTCACAAAGATATGATCAAGGTCCGGCAGGTGGCTTCGGTCTGCTTCTGCTAAAATCAACAGCACATCGTACTCATTGCCGCCTTCTTTGTAGCGCGTCGCAACTACACCATCAACAGCCGCCCGAATTTCATTTCCCACCGTGTACACATTCAATCCAAGAGCATAAAGCCTTTCACGGTCTAGGTTGACTTCAATCTGCGGCAAGCCGTCATTGAGATCCATGCTCGGTTCTGTTGCCTCAGGCAAATGTTCCTTAATAAGATCTATGATACGCTGAGCTATCTGCTTTCCCTTAACGAGATCGTCAGTTCTGATGATAATATCAATGGGATTGCCTCCCATACCCATCGCCATACCGCCGCCGCTGCTCAGACCGAAAGACACGCCGGGGAAGTCCTTATAGTGCGCCCGCAGCTTATTTTTAATGTCTTCAGGCGAATCAACACGCTCCTCAAATGGAAGAAGGTGTATTTGTATTGAGCCGCTGTTACTAGAACCTCCTCCGCCAATACCGAGCATACCGCCAAATCCGCCGCCGCCGCTTCCTACATTGAGAACAATCCGGTCATACCCACGAATCTCTTTTTGAACAATCAGTTCTAGCTGTTTAAGCACGGCTTCAGTATCTGCAAGCGGTGTACCTATAGGTAAGGTTATGTTAAGCGAGACGGAATCTTCGCCTTGACTCGGCATAAAAACATAGCCTATGAGCGGTACGAGCATGATACTGATAACGAGGAGAACAAGTATAAATAGAATAGTGATCGCTTTGTGCCTGAGTACCCAGTCAATCATCCGACGGTATCCTTGAGTCATACCATCAAAGAAACGGCTGAAGACGTTGTCCAACGAGACTAGAGCGCCGGTTAGCGGCTTTTGAGTCCGAGTCATAAGCGGAAGGTAGCGGCTTGAAAGTACCGGCACAAGGAAGATGGCAATAAAAAGGGAGACGGAAAGCGAAAACACAACCGTAAAAGCAAGGCCTGAGAACAATTCGCCTGCCATCCCCAAGTCGCTTTGAAACATGATAAGCGGCAAGAAAATACAAATCGTCGTCAGCGTAGAACCTACGATAGCAACAATCATCTCTTGCGTACCTATAACTGATGCTATGGTGAGCTTGGTTCCCTTCTCACGGTAATGATAGATATTTTCCAAAACAACAATGGAATTATCAACTAACATACCGACACCGAGTACCATACCGGCAAGGGTCATAAGATTGAGGGTAAGACCTGTAAAGTACATACACAGCATCGTAATAACAATAGAAACTGGAATACTAATACCGATGATTATCGTTGGCTTTATGGATCGAAGGAATATAAAAAGAATGATAACCGCAAGCACGGCGCCGGAGACTGCTGCTGAGCCGACTTGCCCTATAGAGTTTTCGATCTGGTCGGTGGTATTTGTCAGTTCCGTGATCTGAACATCTTGGGGGATTTCTTTAGCGATCCGAGCTACACGAGAGCGGACGTCCTTAGCGGTCTGCACTGAATTCTTACCGCTCTGTTTCTGTATGGAAATCTGAACCGATGGCTCTCCATTGACATAAACAATGCTTTCTTCGTCTCGATAGCCTTCAAAAACATCCGCTATATCCTGTAAGCGTATTGCGACCGGCATCTGCGAAGTGCTGACTTTGTATGAAATAGGAGTAGCTTTGATTTCATCAAGGTTCTTGTATTCACCCATAGTCGTCAAAATGTACGAAAGCCCGTTATCGGCGATGGAGCCGGCTGAAACCTGCGTATTCTGAGCGCCTAACATTTGCTGGATTTGGGTAATTGTTAAGCCGTAAGCTTCAAGCCGCGATTGAGGGATTTCCACACGGATAACTTTTTCACGGCCGCCTGAAGTGGATGCCATTGCCACGCCCGGCGTCTGCTCTATCCGCGGCGCTATGGTATTTTCTGCCAACTGGCGCAGCTCTTCAGGCGTCCGGTTGCCGGTTACTATAAAACTCATAATCGCTATCATAGACGGATTAAACCGGAAGATCATGGGAGCGCCGGCCCCTGTGGGCAGGTAGCTTTTTACCATTTCTAAGCTGTCGCGTATCGAGTTGGCCGCGTCTACGGTGTCTGTTCCATAGGTGAATTCCATGATGACCATAGAAGAGCCTTTTGATGAGGTTGATGTTACCTGTTCAAGGCTTGAAACGCTTGAAACACCGGACTCAATGGTCCGAGTAACGGTACGTTCTACCTCTTCAGGGCTTGCGCCGGAATAGCTGGTTGAAACCACTAAGTATGGAGGGTTTATCTCCGGCGTAAGGTCTATAGGAAGGCTTAGCGCGGTAAAAAGCCCAATCAAAACAAGCAGGACAAAAATGATAAACATCATTGTCGGCCGTGATACGACTGTCTTTGCAAGACTCATGGGATATTCCTTATTAAGAGATTTTTCAGGTTACAGGACTGCGACCCGTTCTACTATATTAACTTGAGATCCGTCTTCAAGCAGGCTTTGCCCCTTGATAACAACGTCCTCGCCGCCGCGTAACCCTTCTTGAATTTCAACTATATTGTCAATGAGGATTCCCTGCTTAACAGTCCGTTTTCTGACCTTATTGTTTTCTACAGTGAATACATACTTTTCGCCGAAACGCTCTATGAGCGCCGTAGCCGGAATTTTAATGATGCTGTCTTTAACTTCGGTTACGATCTTTACTTTGGCGAACATACCTGCTTTGAGCCGGTTGCTCGAGTTGTCGATAGTGATTTTAACCTCCATAGTCCGTGATGCGGGGTCAACGGTAGGGCTGGCTTCAATAACAGCACCGGCAAAGGTCTCGCCCGGATACGCATCAAGGGTAATTTCACAGCCAAGCCCCACAGCTACCTTTGAGATAAACCGTTCCGCCACGTTGGCTTTAATTTCCAAGCCTTGCCCGCCTGCAATACGAGCCAGAGCGACTTGTTGGCTTACGGTCATGCCGACCTGCGCCGGCAGAGAGATAATCGTTCCGCTTATAGGAGAACGCACCACACTAGGAATATAATTCATGCCGGCGCGTGAAGGGTCGACCGTTGCAAGAACTGCTCCTTTTTCAACACGGCTGCCTATCGAGACTGAAAGTTTTGTTACCTTACCGGCTACTTCAGGATACGCATCCACCGTTGACCCTGCTATGATGTCGCCTGAGAGCAGCAGGTAATCCTGTATCTGCCCCCTAACGGCAGTAGTTGTATTGACTGCATAGACCGGTGCTTCTTGCGCAAGGGCTACCGACGTTTGGTTCTGTTTGCTGCACGAAGATAGCAGCACAACAGAAAGTCCAATGGAACTTACCATTACCACAAAGTTTTTCATAAAAAGATAAGCTGTCCACTCCAATTATTGAAAAATCTCAGAATGAAACAGTCTGCGGACATAGTCCGCCCCCCTTTCTCTCTAATACCCCCTCGTATGAAGGGAGCCGTCTGTCCATGCGGTCAAGCGTCTATCCGCTTTGCTTATATAAACCTTCACGGCTTCCTGAAGGCCTACATCAAGATTATGTGCATACTTCCCGGAACCTTGTCTTGGTATTTTGGAACAGCCTGCTGCTTGTAGGCAAAGGCCGTCCACCCTTAACACAAGGCCGGTCTTTCCAAAGGCCGTCTTGCCAGAGCCGACCCCAATTCCTTATTAGAATTGATTCCAATTCCTTATTAGAATTGATCCTCCACTCCGACCTAGAGTGAACCCTCCACTCCGATCCATGCCGGCCCCGCTGACGCGGACTATCCCTGCCTATAGACCAGAAAGGACGCCGAAAGGCATACCCGTGCTGTACTCTAGGTCAATAAGGCCGCTTAGGTACTTGAACCGTTGCTCCAACGTGCTGATCTGCGCTTGGCGTAACTGGAGTTCAGCATTTTGCACCTCCAAGAGATCACTGAAACCAGAACGGTACGCCTGACTGGTCATGTCGTAAGACTTCTGCGCAAGGGCAAGCGTATGGCTTTGCGCCTCAATATTCGTTTGTATCTCCTGCAAAGAAAGCACCGTATTATAAACCTCAACCTCAGCCCCCCGCATAGCCTGCCCTAAGTTTAAGTTGAGGTTCCTTATATTATCATCCAAGCTCTTCAAGCTCTGGCTGTTGGCATCAAACGGAAAAAGCGAATTAAGGCGAAAACTCAACGTTAGGCTGAACCTTCCGCTATCACTCCATTCACCGTTTATATTGGGATCGGCAAAAGGGATACTCGGCGTCAGCCCCCAGCTAAGAGAAAGCGTTGGGCTATACAATTGTATAGCGGTTTTCTTTCGTGTTTGTTGAAGCGTTAGGAGTTGGTGCTGGAGTTCTTTAATGTCGGGCTTCCCCTCTGCCGCTTGACTGATAAGATTTTGCAAATCAAGGGGAATGAAGCTCAAATCAGTCGACACAGGCTCAAACTCAAAGACGGTATCATAGGGCAAGCCCAAGAGCATGGCAAACTGCGCCACGCTGCTTTTGAGGCCGTTTTCCGCTTGAGTGATGGTAGGCTTTTGGTTCTCCGCAGAAACCTGCGCCTGCAAAAGCGTCAATTCCGGTTCAAGCCCCGCTTGATAATTGGCACGCGCCTGTTGAACCCGCTGTTCTGCCGAACGTGCATTCTCATGCAAAAGCGCAATGTTCTCCTGCAAGAGCAGCATCTGGTAATACGCCTTGCGCACATCCCGTTCCAGCTGGGCTTTGGCTTTCTCATACGAGATTAAGCCGCCTTCATAGTCAAGTATCGTACTCTTCATGCCTTGAAAGGAGGCAAAGTTAAAGTTAAGCGAGAATGACAAGCCTGCAGAGAATATCCACGGATGAGTTTCCGGCGTAGACATTGTAGGTGATAAGGACATACCGGCGGTTGCTTCATTGGCACGCGATAAAGTAGCGCTTGCATCAATAGTAGGCACAAAGACATTCCACCGCGTATCCATAGCGCGCTTCTTGGTAGTTATTGAAACGCGGGAAGATTCGAGGCCTAAATTATTACTTACTGCCAGCGCTACAGCTTCACTCGGCGAGATATGCCGTGTTGACGGTAAAAAGTCCACCTCTTGTCCAAAAAGAGCCGGCGCTAATAAAACTAGTGTAATAAACACTCTTGTTTTCATGTACACTCCTTAATAATCCATATAAGACATTATTTTTGCCAACTATCTAAGCCTAAACAGATGAAACGGAATAATTTGCGGATACTCTGATTGGGCAAGGTGGAACAGTGCATCTCTTCCGGTCGGCATATAAGGGTATTGATAATAAGAAAAATTATCCAATGATTATACTCTTCGTCCGCAAGAATGGAATGATTATCGCAAATCAAACTGGAAAAGAACTGGAAGAACTTCATCGAGAGCGGGCTTTTCAAGTCGATATATTTTGAGCGCAGCCAGTTGATTGAAATCAGTATTTCCGGCCGTGAGCCTAGATAATCAATAACGGAGAACAAAGCAAGGTATAGCTGTGCTTCCGGCTTATCGGATAGAGTCATACTGCTTGCGGCGTGGTGCGCTATACGGTTACATTCAGTTTGAAACAGCTGCCTGAGCATATCCTGCTTACTCTTAAAATGAGTGTAGAGCGAACTTTTTGATAAACCGGACGCTTGAGCTACCGCCTCCATAGAAGCGTTCCATGGGCCGCATTGGGCAACTATGGAGGCAACAACGTTAAGAAGCTTTTCCTGTTCAGCCGGTTTCACCAGCGTATACGGTACCACTTTTTTCTCCAATGCAGCATAGTCAAGAGTATCCAGTATCTTACTATCAAAGTTCAAACCGTGGGTAATTCTTCTTTCAACAAAAGGCATAAAATTCTGAATAACTTCATTTGAAGGTACCGTACCGGTTACATAGCGTTGCTTATGGAAGTAAGCCAACAAAAAAATTATTGTTGCAGTAGTTAGTTGATACACCGCCGGATACTCACCGGTTTTATCCGGCGCTTGCAAAATCCGCATATCAATACCGCGTTCCAGCAGATAACATTCCATATTTTTTATATGGCGATTAGCATACACTTTTATCAGTGCAAAAACGAAAACATCAATATTCCGTAGATAAAACCTAACAATAGCTCGCGACATGATCACATACTGTTCAGTGCTGCTACTGACTTGAAGTGCATGGTTATAGTCCGGCAGAATTGCGGCTGCATAATTATCAAAAAGATAGTTGTACATTGCCTGCATTATAGCTTGCTTACTTTCAAAATGCCGGTATATGGCGGGTTTACTTATATGTAATGCCTGAGCGAGGGTATTAAGGCTTGTTGTTTGATACAGATCCTTGCTCCACACATGAAATGCAGAGTTAATAATATCTTCTTTAGTCATAGTCTCCATACAACTGTTACCGACCGGTCGGTAACAGAAAAATACTAAATCAACTACAAAAAAGCAATAGCCTTTGTCATATTTTTTACCCTTTGTTGATAAAACATATTTTCCAACGTTTCGGCGCTGGTATCGAGGGCGGCAGACCAAACTGTTTCTAAGCTTCGGTATTGTATCAAAAGTGGCGTACGACTCTTCGTCCGGTAGAGATTGGAAAGAGACAAGCCAGCAACTACTAGCTATTTTAATGTTTACAGGGGGGGGGGGGGGGGGGGGGTAAGTAATAAATATTAGACATTGTTAAGTTCCCCTTTTACAGAATTTCAGGAAGCTAACCTATGGGCTTCCGTAAGCAAGACTATACAGCACTCTCTTTATATTTGTCAATAGACCGGCCTGTTTCTAAGCTTCGGCGTTGTATCCAAAGATAAATACTAAATCAACTACAAAAAAGCAATAGCCTTTGTTATATTTTCTGTCCTTTGTCGTTTGGCTGTTTCCAACGTTGATATAACGTATGCTCTATGTTCAACTGATCGAGTGTCTTTCCAACGATAAAATCGATTATATCGTTAATGGTTTGTGGAGCATGGTAAAAAGCAGGCGCTGCCGGCAATACTGTAGCGCCTGCCTCGGCAGCCGTTGTAAGATTACGCAGATCG
>JAITAM010000071.1 GCA_031284085.1 Spirochaetaceae bacterium | reverse complement strand
CCGCAGGCTGTTTCAAAGGTTGTTGTATCGGGAGTAGAGTACGACTCTTCGTCTGCAAGAAGCAGGCGCAGGCAGGTCAGTCCTCCGGTTGCAATGTAGGACGGTTTTTGGTACTAGCCTAGGACGGATTCTGGTACTAGTGTAGGACGGATTCTGGTACTAGCCTAGGACGGTTTCCGGTACTAGCCTAGGACAGATTCTGGTACTAGTGTAGGACGGTTTTTGGTACTAGTGTAGGACGGACTCTGGTACTAACGTAGGACGGACTCTGGTACTAGCGTAGGACGGACTCTGGTACTAGTGTAGGACGGATTCCGGTACTAGCGTAGGTATCAAAGGGTGATCTACGACTTTCTGCCTGCAAACAAGGCTTTCAGGTTATAGAATACGACTCTAAATTTCGCTAAGGGGTCAGTCCTCCGGCTATACCTGTCATGTATTAGGCTCACACCTTCCACTGCGTAGTGTGGAGAGCTTCCACTGCGTAGTGTGGAGAGCTTCCATCGCGTAGTGTGGAGAGCTTCCACCGCGTAGTGTGGAGAGCTTCCACCGCATAGTGTGGAGAGCTTCCACCGCATAGTGTGGAGAGCTTCCACCGCATAGTGTGGAGAGCTTCCATCGCATAGTGTGGAGACGTTCCATCGCGTAGTGTGGAGAGCTTCCACCGCGTAGTGTGGAGAGCTTCCACCGCATAGTGTGGAGAGCTTCCACCGCAAAATCAGGTCAGACCTCCTGTCCAAAACAGTCTGTGCCTACTGTCAGGCAAAAAGCCGTACTCCACTCCCGATACAAGAACCTTTGAAACAGCCTGTGGCTGAGACCTCCTGCCCAAAGGGTCAGACCTCCGAAGGCGAGTGTGAGCCTAACAAGTGTGAGCCTAACACGTGGGCGGGTGTGAGCCTAACACGTGGGTGGGTGTGAGCCTAACACGTGGACGAGTGTGAGCCTAACACGTGGACGAGTGTGAGCCTAACACGTGGACGAGTGTGAGCCTAATACGTGGACGAGTGTGAGCCTAATACGCAAACAGGGTCAGACCTCCGACCTGAGAGGTCAGACCTCCGACCCGAAGGATGAAGAGTCAGGCTGAAGTTTAGAACGGGATATACTTGCGTCTTTATCCCTGCCTGTGATATGCCCGTATCACCATTGATGATATGCCCGTATCACTATCGGGGTAGGGACAGACATAGGCAAAACAGGTCAGACCTCTGACTGCTTCCGTCAGACAAAGAGTCGTAGTCGCCCTTGATACCAATACCGAAAGTTTAGAACAGGCTGGCCTGCTGTCAGGCAAAAAGCCGTACACTACTCCCGATACAAGAACCTTTGAAACAGCCTGCGGCTGCTTTGAAACAGGCTGGCCTGCAGGCGGAAAGCCGTACACCACTCCCGATACAACAACCTTTGAAACAGGCTGGCCTGCTTTGAAACAGCCTGTGGCTGTTTGCCTGATAGAAAAGTGGGACAGAGAACATATACCCGTAAGAATATGCTTGTTAAAAACAGTACAAGTGCCTATCTTAGACAAGGAGCGGCTGCACATTGTTCTTGTTTGTATACTCATAACAAAGAATGAAACAGACTGCGCCGCGGACGCATTGCTTTTTTCCTTCGGCCTGAAAGAAGGAGATTATTGTTTAGGAGATGCCGTGTTGTGGTCGGACAAAGATAAAAAAGGCATAAGCCGCAAGGAAAAACTATACATCAGGCAAAAGATTGTAGATTTGATACGCCTCTTTTATAAGAGGCAAGGGTTTTTTGAGGCTGAAATTCCTTTGCTGGTTTTTGGAACTACGCCGGATAGGGCGGTTCAGTCGTTTGAAATAGCAGGTAAAGCCGGCCTCTATTTAACCACCTCGACAGAGTATCACATCAAAAGGATGATCGCAGGAGGTTTTGATAAAGTCTTTACCGTAACAAAAAACTTTAGAGAGTATGAATTTGACAAAACCCATAATCCTGAATTCACTATGCTTGAGTGGGCGCGCACCGCAGCTTCGCTTCCTGCCATTGAAGATGATGCGGCGAATCTTATTGTGGCGATACATCACGAATTGCACCCTGACTCCGATTATCTTGACTATCAAAATGCCCGCATATCCTTAAAAACGCCGTGGAAAACCATGACATTTCAAGAGGTGTTTTATACACAGTACGGTCTTGAAATTGCGGATGAATGGTGTATTGCGGATATAATTTCTTTAATTCAGCGTGCCAAACTCTGTCCTAAAGAAATTCCTGCGGAGCAGAGCGGTATACTGATATCGGCTCTCTTAGACAATGCGATTAAAGCTCTGGGCTTTGATGCGCCTGTGCTGATAAAAAAATGGCCTGCCGCAATGACCACTTCTTCCGATTGCGAGTCCCTTGATGCAAAGTGGATCAACAGGACTGAGATAGTTATTGCCGGCATTGAGATTGCCGACGGGTTTCCTTTTTTATGTGATGCTTATATGCAGAGGGCATTGTTTGAGCAGGCGAATACATACCGGAAAAACAACAATATAGCGCCGGTATGCTATGATGAGCGGTATCTGGAAATGCTCTCGCATGGGCTGCCTGCCGGTGCGGGTATGGCGCTTGGTCTTGACCGGCTCTGTATGCTTTTTACTGATTCTACCGAGATCAAAGAGGTGCTTTGTTTTTCATGGGAAGAGCTGTAAAAGGTGCCCTGCGTGGCAAGAATTACCGGCAGGGCGGTAGAAAAGGCGGCAGAATCTTATATCGCTTTTCGGCTTATTCTTCAGGAGTTAAGATTTTGTTCTTTTTGGTAATTTCTTCTTGAACCGCTGCAATCTCCAAGAGTGTCGCTTTAACGTCCGGCGTATCAATATTGATACTTTCGACCTGATCTTCAATCAGCAGCTTGTGTACCGTCTGCCCTAACTGCGCCACCAATTTCTTTTCTTGTGATTGCAGTTGTTTAATTTCTATGGCAGTCATACCTTTTTCGCTCAGGTCTTGCGCTTTTTCAGACGCTTTAGTCATAAAATCTTTTGACGCCGCCCAGCCTTTTTCACCCAAATTCTTTGCCTTCTCGCCTGTCTTTGATGCTAATTCCTTAAAATTGATAGCCATACAATCCTCCTAAAAATCTTTCAGTGAACCCTGAAAAGTTTGTTACAAAATACGTCTTCTGAAGACCCGGTAATTAATATCAGGGAAGATATTATGCCGGCGTTCTAAATCCGTAAGCCATTCCATATTAAGATAACTACCGCCTAATGCTTCATAAATAGTGGTAAAATTACGCAAAGAGCCGGTTACCTGCTTGCGGGCATAATCGGTGTATTCCTGACGGTGTAGCATTTTTGTCCAATCTGAGCTTTGTGCAAGGAGTATCTCCCGCGCCGCTTGGTTAAGCGTACGCTCTTTGATTCCAACTGCATTAGGGAAACGTTCCGCCAATTCGGTCATCCGTATAGTTGCCTGTAACAAATGCCGGTAAATCCAATCATTAGACGAGTCAAGCCATGTTTCTGCATAACCGTTGCTTCCCCATGAAGAAAATTCAGGGACCATAGTTTGGAACCGGGCAATATTTTGGTTATAGAGGTATTCTGCCGGTGTTGCGATATAACTATATCGGGCAATTTCCCGGAATAGAGCTTCTAAAAAATAGATGCCTTCTGACCAAAAGCGTCCGAATTGATCGGCGTTCAGGACATAAAGATCAAGGACATCTTCTTCCATATTTTTTCTGATCTTTTGAAATTCATCCAATCTCATAGCTAGAAATTCATGCGCATCCGCAGCGGCTTGCTGCGCTGCAGCATACGGATCATAGAGGTATTGAGCTTTGTTGTAGTAGCGATAACCAGTCGGCACACGTGCGCCATCCGAAGTTTGGAAAGAGGACACCAAGTCGGCGGGAAGTTCAAAGCCCACATCGCAGCTATGATCGCGGTACACAGTATGTCGAGAGAATTCAGGCATATTAAAATTGCGGCCAAGCACGAAAATGCCTAAGGGAGTCTTAATCGGATAGAAGATACCTTTTTGTGCCGGAGGGTTTCCCAGAATAAGGCCATGGGTGTCAACTATGGTGTAGGCAAAATGATAGGCGCGCAAATAAGAGTCAACGGAGGGAGTCCAACCCATCTCCGGTAGAAAAAAGCCCTGTGGGTAACGCCCGAAGATGGAGCGGAAATTGATAATAGCCGTTTCAAACTGCGCCTGAATAGATTCAGGATTCGCAGTATAAAAAGGCAAGAAAGCATTAGTCGCGGTCGTTAAGAGTAACTCTATCGAACCTTTTCTTTGGTAGTACTTAAAAGCTTCAAGTATTTTTTTGTCGTACTGATCAATAAAGCGAGCTTTTCTTTCAACAAAGGTATCACAGAATACCTTTGCCAAGCGCTGCCGTTCAGGGTCTCCTTGCGCACGACTCTGTTCTGCCTGCCCGAACTCTATTTGACGATCAACGTATTCAAGGTAGCGCTTTATCAATAATTCATCCTGAGAAACATGACAGAACGTTGGTGATAAGACCAATCCAAGCCGGAACGGCACATGATCAGTATCAAGCCGGCTAAACAGTTCAAGCAGTGGAAGATAGGTTTCAGAAATGGATTCAAAAAACCATTGCTCTTCCATAGTATGATCGATTTCCGGGTGTCGGATAAAAGGAGTATGAGCGTTGAGAATCAAAGAAAAAGTATATCTACCCATAGCGCTCCTACTATTGTGTATTACCGGATCGCGTCCTTCTAGGAACTCGATCTACTTTATGCAGAATTGGCATAAATCCTGAACCGGATAATTGTATGAGCGGATTGTTGTTGTGTATATGAGCCGGATCAAATAGATTGGGCAGCGTAAAAGGGTCTGAGACAATCAAAATAACTTCCTCTTGTCCACAGTGGGCGCACAATGCAACTTGAAATGTTCCTTGTTCCGGCGGAAAACTTAAATACCATGCGTTATCTGCGGCGCCTACCGTTACGGTAAAAACATCTTCTTCTGAAAGAAGAGGAAGAGGAGTAACTTTAAGGTAGTATCCGTCAAAGCTTGGATTTTTTTCAAGGATTTCCCGATCGTGCGATTTCACTTCCCAAAATACAAAAACCCACAAGGGATCTCGGATCATAATATGTATAAACGTAATGTTGTACTGTGTCGGTAATGCAACGGCTTTTGAATTATCATTTTGTATCAACGTGGTTTTTTCTATCTCATCCTCAGTCAAATCATCAGTAAAAGGCGGCTCTTGGCCAAGGCTTATAAGCTCTTCAATAATAAATATTCTATCTAAGCCGGCTGGTACATCTAAAGCCATTGAGTCCGCTAATACTAAAAGCTCCCTCGTAGTAAGGCGCTCCAAGTACTGACGGGTTAGCTTCGTACAGTCAATGCTCATTGGTTATCCAAACCAAGCGTTGCAAGCATAAGCGCTTTAATAGTATGTTTGCGGTTTTCAGCTTCATCCCATACACGGCTCTGCGGGCCGTCAATAATCTCTGCACTAACCTCTTCGCCTCTTATTGCCGGCAGACAATGCAAGAAGATGGTATCAGCTCGTCCCGTCTGTTCCATAAGATGGCTGTTTACCTGATAGGGCTTGAGAAGGCTAGCCCTCTGCGCTTTTTTTGCTTCCTCACCCATGGAAGCCCACACATCGGTATAAACCGCATCAGCCCCGCTCACCGCAGCAGTATCGGCGCTTACCGTAAGTCGGCTTCCCGACAAGAGAGCAAAGGCTTTGCACTGTGCAAGCAAAGCGGGATCAGGATTCAATGAAGGCGGCGTAATGATCGTAGTATGCACTCCCAGCTTTGAACCTATTACCACAAGGGAGCGGGCGACATTATTCCTGCCGTCCCCGATAAAGACAAGGTGCTTTCCGGTGATGGAACCGCAGCTTTCTTCTATAGTAAGCATATCAGCCAATGCCTGTGTCGGATGAAAATCGTCCGTCAGCCCATTGTACACAGGGACGCCTGAATATTCGGCTAGGGTTTGGACGGTCGACTGCTTAAACCCACGAAACTGAATGGCATTAAACATACGCCCAAGAACCCGTGCCGTATCTTCAATCGACTCTTTGGCGCCAAGCTGTATATCATCCGTTGAGAGAAAAACCGGATGGCCGCCCTCTTCACCAAACGCCGTCTCAAACGCACAACGTGTGCGAGTGGAGCGCTTTTCAAAAAGCAAAGCAAGCGTCTTGCCAGAAAAACGCTGTAAAGCTCCTCGCTGTGCTTTTATTTTTTTTGATAAATCTAAAAGATAGCGAATTTCTTCCGGCGTATAATCAAGCCATGTCAGCAGTGATCGTCCTTTCAGCATACCTAGTCTTTCTCCTTTGAGATTATTATAAATAAGAAATGTATAAGAGGTCAAGACAGCCGCAGGCCAGCCTGTTTCTACGTTTTTGGCGCTGCATCAGGGCGGCACACGGCTTTTTACCTGCTCTAACCATACCGGAGGTCTGACCCCACCCGCTTCCGAGCTTGCATCTAGTAGAATCGGGGAAGGACAGACCCTAAAGCCTAGCGTGAAAACGATCTCCGAACTTCTTTGTTACCGCAGACACTAGCCGAGTTATTCCTCTGCTTTGGCTATCAAGAGTTTTATCTAGAGACTCACTGAGTTTTACCCACCGCACAGCAAACATTTGCTTTATCCACTGTATGTCCAAGATAAACTCTCTCACCCGGTGCGGGAATAGTAAGGAAACGGAAGCGATTGTTCATAATGCAAAACGTAGGCGCCTCAAGGTCGAAAAGTTTTTTTGCTTCTTCGATAGCTTTGATGTCGTTTGTTCTATATATGCTTATTGCCTATCGGAAAAGCAAATATTATGAGCCTAAACCCTCTCTTCTTTTGTTGACACAAGAAGATTTTTTGCGTATACTTCTAGAAGTTATTCTACTTTATAAGGTGGTTTTTATGAAAATTGCAATTAACGGTTTTGGACGTATTGGGCGTCTTGTATTTCAAGCTCTGGTTGACCAAGGATTGTTGGGCAAAGATAAGATTGATGTTGTTGCAGTCGTGGATTTATCCACAGACGCAAAGTATTTTGCTTATCAGCTCAAGTATGACTCGGTACAAGGGAAAATGAAAGCTGCAATCAGCACTAAAGGTGATGATGTTCTGGTTGTGAACGGCCATGAGATCAAGTGTATTTCAGGTAAAGGAAAAGCACCGGCGGATCTTCCATGGAAAGACTTGGCTATTGATTATGTCATTGAATCAACCGGCCTTTACACCGATGAGCGGGCATACGGTCATATCGAGGCGGGTGCTAAGAAGGTTCTTATCTCGGCGCCGGGCAAATCAAAAGACGCAAGCAAGCCAGTTAAAACTATTGTTTACGGCGTCAATGAGCAGGAATATAATCCGGCGCAGCATCATGTTGTTTCCAACGCAAGCTGCACCACTAACTGCCTTGCTCCTGTCGTACACGTCCTTCTTAAAGAAGGCTTCGGCATTGAGACCGGTCTTATGACCACGATCCATGCCTATACCGCTACTCAAAAGACTGTTGACGGTGTTTCGCAAAAAGATTGGCGCGGCGGTCGTGCGGCGGCTATCAACACCATTCCTTCAACAACCGGCGCTGCTAAAGCCGTTGGTGAAGTACTCCCGTCAACCAAAGGTAAACTTACCGGTATGTCATTCCGAGTTCCTACTCCAACCGGATCGGTTGTTGATCTTACCCTCCGCACCGAGAAGGATACCTCTATTGAGGAAATCGATGCGGCAATAAAAAAAGCCTCCGAGACCTATCTCAAAGATATTCTTGGATATTGTACTGATGAAATTGTCTCAACGGATATTATCCACGACAGTCGCTCGTCAATTTACGATAGTTTGGCAACCTTACAGAACAATCTTAAAGGTGAAAAACGTTTCTTCAAAATTGTCTCATGGTATGACAATGAGTGGGGTTATTCAAACCGAGTCGTAGATCTTCTCAAGTACATTGACAGCAAAAAATAAAAGAATGATACCGCTTGAGTACCTTTCCGTTTTGGAAAGCCAAGTGGTATGGTAACTGTGATAAGCTTTAGGCAAGTCGGTTTTAATTCAAAGGCTTGCCTAAATATCAAAATCGTTAATGAGCCTTCCTTTCATGTTTAATCCGTTTTATTATCTATTCTTTCAACCAAGGTGCATCCGCACTCTTTCTGTGCAAAAGGTCTCTTGCATAGCTGTAAGAGGGTGCTTTATTATATAAACAAATGAAATTAAAGAGAAAATATGTATTTTTGCGGTTACTTGCTCTCTTTATAGTGTATGTAGCGGTTATTATTATTTTTGTGGCTGTGCAATCAACGCAACGGATCAATCCTTTGTCGCTGAAACAAGGGAATCTTGTTGTGAATGGTCGTTATAGCAAGATTGAAAAAATTGACGGCGTGGATACTTATATGCTGAGCGGTAATACGACTATTTCTTTCAACGGTATAGAATTTCGTTTCGGCAACAAGAATGCAGATATTCCGGAAGCGGATCCGGAATATCTTGTGGTTTCACAAGAAGGCTCTGTAATTTTTACTTTACCAGATGGGACAAGTATTGCTTTCAATGAAAGTCAGGAAAACGCCGTGCCTGAACTGATAATACAGGCAGCTTTTTCTGAAAACCAAACGCTTTTGGAATTACCATACCAAGTTGCAAGGGCGGCTGAAGTAAAAAACAGTGAAAGCGGGCAATTAGTTATCGGTTTTGACGGTATCAATTACTATTTTGATCAGCCGCAGATGGCTACCCGCACAGTGCTTAGCCTGAGGCCGGAAAATACCGTCGTGGTCTACCAAGTAATGCCTGAAATTGAAAACTTTAGTCTTGAAGATTTTGTGCTTAGTTCGGCACGCACTCAAGCTGCATACACGGAAAATCTAAACCGCTGGCGTGATCGTAATTTTTCTTTATGGAATCAATCTATACTTACCAGTAATGATGAAGACATGGTCGTAGCTTTTATAGGCGAATCTTTACGACATGCCACCTATCAAACGGCGGTTAATACCGTGCCGGCGGTTTTTAAGAATGGGACGCGCCGTACATTTGAGTCAACCGGATACCTAGGTCGTCTTGACGTTGGCTTACGTTCTCTAACTATGACCGAACGCACGACATTAAGCCGGCTTTCTACGCTGATCCAAAATCAATCGCAGGATATTCTTAAAGAGTCTCATAGTTTACTCTGGCTTAGCACCCGATCTCATGCGGATCTTATCACCGGAATCGTGGATATAGTCCGGCTGATAAATCCACAAGCTATAGCATGGGATATAATTCCTGGAATCTTTGAAGGCTATGTTGATTTTGCCCAATACAAAGCCCGTGAAGAAAATCCTTTTGCCGCCTTGATCGATCCTGCATTGACTGTCATTACCGAAAGCTTTGGTAAAATAGCGCAGGACAGCGGAGTATTAGTATTCAGCGATGAATCCGCAGATATTGAATACAACCTCAGACTGGGTAAGGCGCTCATGGTTTATGGCGAGATGACCGGTGCAAATATCTGGTCTGCTGTAGGACGGTCATTGATATTATCCGTGCTGGATTTAGAAGATACGGCCGGTACTGTTCCGGCAAGACTTGACAGAACTGGCGCAGCACTTGGAGACGCTCGTATCAGTTCCGGCAGGCTTTACCGCTTACTTGTCCCGGATGACAATTATCCCCGTGCGGTCAACATAGATCCGCCGGATGGGGCTATATGGACATGGACGGTGTCGCCTTTGGTACGGGGGACACGGGAAGCAACAGGAGCTGTGGATATACAGGTAAATTTTCCAGTAGGAGAAACGCACTATATGTTCGTCCGCGGCATTGCTCGTCCAAGCCGTATACAACTGCACGCCCGTAATTGGCCTTCCGACCCACAGTACGAGCGCTACGATTCTTCCGGCTGGGTTTATTCCGCTTCAGAAGGGACTCTCCTTGTCAAAATGAAACACCGGACTGAAGTAGAGCATATCCAAATATATTTTTAGAGAATGGTATTTGTAAAACTACTATGCACTATCGTACTAAAATAAAACTTTTATCGGCTGTCCTTACGCTTTTAACATTGGTTTTAATTGCGACCTTTATACTGGATCCGGACAGGCTTGTTTCGCAGAATGCGATCTTTGCATGGCTTCCACCAAGGCAGCGTGATCGGGTTGATCGTCTTGAAATTACCGGAGATACCGGCACCGTGTATCTGGTGAAAGACTCCGCATGGTCAGTGAACCGTAACGGTACTTTATATCCGGCAAAGCCGGCACGTGTTGAAGACGTGCTTCAAATCTTGTCGTATACCGATAAATATCCGTTGTATAGCACTAATGCAAATTCTCATGCTCGGCTTGGATTAACAGAGGATACGGCCTCCCGTATTGTTGCTCGTGCGGGCAATGAGCTTGTCATGGATCTACTTATCGGTGATAGCAATGCCACCGCCACTGAACGCTATCTACGAAAGAACGGCAGCGATGAAGTACGGTCGGGTCTTGACACATTGTCGGGCTACCTTTCCTCACCGCTGACTGCGTGGTCTAATCTCCGCCTTTTTCTTGAATCATCGGTAACCGTTGCGGATGTGCAACGTATAATTGTATCAAAATCTGACTCCGAAGCTTGGGTGATAAGCCGGTCTGCAAATGGCTGGCTTCTCGGTGAGAGAACGGCTAATACACAAAAAGTAGAGTCATATATCCGTGCCGTTCTTGACACAGAAGCTGAAGATTTTTCTGCTGAACCGGTAGGCACAAGTGAAAGCCGTATTGATATAGAAACAGGAAACGGCGCTTTGTATACAATCCGGCTGGGAGCAAGCACCGATACCAATCAGCGCACAGCAGCTCTCTCCGGATCGCAGTTTACTTATACGCTTGCCGCTTGGACTCTCAGCCGTATCCTGCCCTCAGATGTTGATTATTTCTTTTGATCAAGAAAAGCCTTATAGCGTGCCGGGTCAACTTTGAACGCTATGATGGGATTTTCTATGTCAGATAGCGCTTTTTTTAGTGCGGTTGATGCTTCTAACAAAAGCCGATTTGCATCTATATCCCGACCTTGTCGTGCGCTAATACCTATACATACATCAGAGGGTTCCCAAAAAACGCTGCCGTGCTTGTCAAGGACTTGTTTATGGAATGTTTCAACCTTGTCTCGACATCCTTCCAGTGTTTCTCCCGGAAGAATGATCGACATTCCTCGTTTATCTTTTTGGAAAATACCATCGGTTAGTTCAAAGAATTTAAGCGCTTCGTCAGCAATACTCTGATACAGATCCTCTGAGCCTCCCACTTCCTTTGATTCTATCATAACACAGGCAAGGTCATTGTCCTGTGCAGTACATTGCTGTAATACCGATATAAGGTGTGGGGCTGTGTCGCTCTGCGCTGCCAATACCTGATGAGAGGATTGCTCCTTTTCCTTTGTATTAGCGGTATCTTCCTGCTCATCCGGTTGAGTATCAGGATCCTCGTCCGGCAAAGTAAAGTCCAGATCGTCCGACTGATCGTCGTCTGAGTCCAGTTCCGGTAGACTAAAGTCTAAATCATCCGATTGATCGTCGCCTGAGTCCAGCTCCGGTAGATCAAAGTCAAGATTATCTGGTTGAGTATCAAAATCCTCCTCCGGTAGACTAAAGTCCAAATCATCCGATTGACTATCAAAATCTTCCTCCGGCAAAATAAAGTCCAGATCGTCCGATTGCTCGTCGTCTGAGTCCAGCTCCGGCAGACTAAAGTCTAAATCATCCGATTGATCGTCTGAGTCCAGCTCCGGTAGATCAAAATCAAGATCATCCGATTGATCGTCAAAATCTAGCTCCGGTAGATCAAGATCATCATCAGCTAAAAAGCCATCTTTTCCCACCGGCTCAAGCGAAGAAGATTTTCCGGAAAAGAATTGTACGAGCAGGCCTATAAATGCTATGCAGAATGCAGCGAGGATGGCGATAAGACTTTGCTTAAAAATAGAGATAAGCAGTTGGTAATCAAAAATACTATATATTGCAGAGATGGTAGAGCTGTCAGAAAGCTTCCCAAAAAGAGGTTCTTTTGAAAAGCCTAGCCATCCTGCAAATTGGAACCCATTACCGTTATGTACCGGAATGACAATCCCCTGCTCCCGCTCAAAAGGATAGGTATTATCCGATCCAGAAACAATAAGACCTTGTAAAGTTTCTGATCTAGTAAGTGCATCTTGCACAAGATTTTTACTTACTTCATCCATGAAACCTTTGTCGCCGACAGAAACTACATTACTTATTTCTTTGAATTCACGCTCCGCTTTGATACGCCGGTCCGAAATAATAGTAGTAATTCTAACTACGGTAAAAACAATCGCCGCAAGATAAATCACGACGCAGATGCCTGCTATCAGTGAGGAAAGTCTGAAAGAATTCCTTCTCATGGAAAATGAGTATATATGATTTTATGAGATCATGCTAGTAGAAATTTAGATTTTCTGCAAAATCCGACACAGTTTTTCTCTCGCAGCCTGCCAGTGGGTTGCGGGTTGCGGGTTACGACTGAAAGAAAGCTTTACAGAGTAATAGATATATATTATAACTAGTAGGTAGACTTAAGCTTTGAAAAGTATGACCGCTGTACTATAAAATATCCAAAAGGTGAAAATAAAAAGTTAGTATCGGAGGTAATACCTCTAGCGGCACAGACCTCGACGAGGTCAGAGACAGACCGGACTTTTGAGGTAGAGATAGCCTCGGTGTAAGCCACACAATTTAGTCTTGATCTTCATGAAGCCTGCTGGAACTTCAGTCCGCCAAAACTAAGACAATAGCCTTCGGCAAGTCGGTGTAGATGGAGATACGGCATTTGGCAATATAAAGGTCCATAATGATACAACTCTTGTTTTTTCTGCGTTTTAGAACACAACTACACCATACTAGAAAAGAATTTATTTCTTCTCTAGAGCAGTCTATTATTAGTACTATAAAATTATCCGGCGGAATTATTACCACTAAACAACAAGTGCTTGCAGCTTCATTTGATGAAGACAATATAGGATTGTGGCTCACTATTGTTACCGTCCTTGACGCTATTGCCGGTTTTTTAGACAAGGCATCTTCACAATTATACGGTTATTCCTTGGTTGTCGGCAGCAATATTCCTATTTATAGTACAGAACGCTTGTGTCGATCCTTGGCAGTGCACGAAGGCAAGACCCATATTTGGTGCAACAGCTTTGTCAGGGAAGCCATCGGCTGCTATGCCGTATTTGAAGGAACTGAAGGCGATTATAGTCAAATAGAAAAAATCTCAGTGCATACTGAAACGACAAAGAAATCTGATTTCCGTGAAAAAATACGGCGGATGCTCATACGTGAGTCCCGTAAGAACATAATTCTTGCCGGGCCGCCTTTTATCGGCAAAATCGACGGGCTATACCAGTACAGTATACGCAAACAAATCCCGCCTCTCATGCTGCGCTTCGGTCCTCAAAAGAATGGGTTGTCTTGTTTTATTGATGCCTTTACCGATCCGTTACGGGCATTGTTCAGCACCAACCTTCAAAAGTTAGACCAGCTCTCACAGCTGCTTTCGCGGCAGCGTCTCCATACTGTCTTTTCCGAGGCTCTGAGCCAAAGGATTTCTGTCTTTTTTACCCTTTTACTTGAAACTTACATCGCCGAAGTCCGCCGCCGTAATAATACTCCGGTATTCATCCTCGAAAATATTCAGTGGGCAGACAAGGCATCGCAGCAGCTGCTTATTGGCATATTTTCAACACTGCGCAGTAAAGCCATACTCCAAATCTACGCCACCTATTCATCTGAACTAACCGAACCGGCGCTCGACAAAGAACTCAAGGCGTGGGAAGCGATCTTTCCTAAGATAATAAATCTCCCTTCTGAAGAGCATCGTCTTCAAGAAGAGCCTTTGATGACGATGGATTTATGGGAAATAGCTTATACCTTGTTTCTTTTTAATTGTTATTTTCCCGGAGCGGCAATTCCTGAGATTTTGACTGAAGAGGGAAACAGTAGTATTATGATCTCCACTGCATTTACCTTGCTTTACGAACAGGGAATCATTGATTTTGTTGAAGACCCCATCCCCAAAATCCATAATTTTGTCGCACGCGCCCAAGCTGCGCTCGGCAGCCGCACTACCCGTATACATAAACTGCTTTGCAAGCAGCTGCTGGCAAAGATAGCACAGAAAAAACTGTCTCCCAGCTTTATGCTTCTTAAAATATTGAATACCTTTGAGGGAAATATTTCCCACCAGCTTGTGCTGAGCGTACTGTACCATGAAGTGATCAATAATAATTATACGGAGCTTGATCAGGCTTTTAAGGAAGGCAGCATTGATACTATTCTTGGCGCGGATATGAGCTTGGTGCTTTATTCCATTTATAAAACCTTCAAAGAGCTGATCCATGGAAACGAAACAAGTATTCAAAAGGCTTTTGATCAGCCGGAACCGAATGCTCTTGGCTTTGTTGGGTACCGGCTTCCCATGTTTAATAACTGGGCAAGCTTTTATATAGGGATACGGGACACTAAGAATGCACTTCGGGTTCTAAAAGAAGCAATAGTTAATTTTCAAAAAGAGGAATACATAGCTCAATCGTACCGGCTTTTTGCTATGGTATATACTGCAAAACAGAAAATAGAAGAGGCCGTTGACTACATCAGTTTTGCCGTTGAGAGCGCCAAAAGCAGCGCTCAAACGTACGAGTTGACCATATCGTTGTACTATGCTGCGGTTATCTACTTTTTGCAGGGTAATTTATCCAAAGCCGAACGCTTTGCCATACAGAGTAGCGACTGCGCTCTATCAAATGGGCAATACGAGTGGGTAGATCGTGCAAAATTCTTGCATGGACGGCTTTGTTTTGAGATAGGTTTCTATGACAAGGCAATCACTATATTTGAAAATATTCGCAGCGGCCCTCATGCAGATATCTGTAAAGACAGCCTTGCAGCGTGGTTATACCGCTCCCATGTCTTATCTGGTAAAACACCCTCCTCTAAGACAGCGCAAAACACCTATGATACTCGGCTTTTTGAACTTGAAGACTACTATATCCGCGGTGAATATCAAAAAGCTTTGAATTGTGCCGATAAGTTCCTCTCCAATTTGCCGGAGCAGCGGTTTATTTATACGGAAAGACCCGATTGGTGGAGTGGTTTTACTCAATGCGAACTTTTATTATTGCATCCGGACTATCTTTTTTCACATCTTGCAAGAATATATCGGGATCTTTCTTTATGCCACCTATCCTCGAAAGACGCTCAGAAACAGGCGGTTACCGACATTCAATACATGGTAAAGTCAGAAGTGCTAAAAAGCGATCCTTACTCTGCGCTTTATTATTTTGCCTATTATCTTATCTTGCAAAAGACCGGCGCTAAGGAACGTGAAATGAATACCGCAATCAGCATTGCCTTCAGACAGTTACAAAGTCGGGCTGCTTACATTGACGATCCAAAAATCAGACAATCTTTTCTAACCCAACAATACTGGAACGCTCCCTTAAACGAAATTGCCCGCAAATACAAGCTGATATAAACCTCCACAGCCGCAGGCTGTTTCAACCCGCCAGCGTGTTTCAAAGCAGCCGCAGGCTGTTTCAAAGGTTGTTGTATCGGGAACACCGTACGGCTTTTTGCCCGCCAGCGGGTTCCAAAGGTTGTTGTATCGGGAGCGGAGTACGGCTTTCTGCCTACAGGAAGCGGGAGAGGTGAGGTCTGACCCCTCTCAGCCACAGGCTGTTTCAAAGGTTGTTGTATCGGGGACGGCGTATGGCTTTTTGCCTGCAGGCCAGCTTGAAAGAGTGTGTCGGGATCTGGGCAATGCCCCTACATAAAAAGCGGACGCAAGCCAAGCTGCCTTTAGGACACGGCTTAAAGCGTTAAAGCCGGGAATTGAGTGATAAAAATCATAACAAGCGGAGGACAGATATGGAAGTTAATAAATATGTTAAAGGAACATTCTCTGTCATTGGTAAAGAAGGCTCAACAGGCACGGCGCTTAACAGGCCTGTTCACGTTCCGGCGGCTTGTGTCTCACCTTTTTACGGGAATCTTAGCGAGCATCTTGACATTCGGCATGACGTTTACGGCGTGCGGACCCGGGCGATACAGTGGACATAGCGCTTGTTCCCGCTTCAAAAGACGTGAATTTGCCATCAATTGGCAAGACTGTATGAAAAGGATAAAATCAGTTTATTAGTTGAAATGGAAGGTGATAGCAATGAAGATTAGCTTTCTGGAGAAAATGGCAATAAAGAAATTCAAGAAGACTTCAAATAAAACAAAAATTAACTTATGTATTAATAATATTGTTGAAATATATAATCCCCTATCAATAATAAATTATGATAATCCCATTGAAAATAATAATGCAAAAATCAATGATGTAATTATTGAATATATAAAAAATGAAACAGAGAATATTCCCAAGAGAAATTGGTTTAATAATTTCTATAAAAATATCAAAAGAAACAAATGGGGAAATAAAATTAATTGAGAATATAATAAAAAAATATATTCAAAACCACTAGTGTCCAAAATAAGAACAGATATTACCATACGAACTCCTGCTGCACCGATGGACTTTTCGGCAATTTTTTAGGCGGCGATGGATTGAGCAGCCATTCAAAAAGACAGATCCTTTGAAACAACATCGAACCCGCCTGAATTTCGTGCTCTTCTTCAAACGGGTCACAAACCATACTTTTTGGTTCGTTAATGAGGCAAAATAACCGTAATCCGCATATCCACGGTCAAATACCACCACGTCATTCGCGGCAAATGGTACCGAGCGTATCTTCTTGCTGTCATGTTCCCTCGCGTTGGATTCAGTCACAAAACACGGTATCTTCCCCTGATGGTCCAGTTTCACCGTGAGTTTTATTCCCCCTTTGTTTTCCCTGAAATCCGCCCAGGGAAATAATTTCAGGCACAGGTCAAT
>JAITAM010000069.1 GCA_031284085.1 Spirochaetaceae bacterium | reverse complement strand
CTCGATTGGGAATCGGAATTTAGTCCTGCCATAGGGCGGACGCCGCTTGCTAAAATCTTTTTGAGGGGACAGACCTCCGGTTACCTCTGCTTCCGATACAGCGCCGAGCCTTTGAACCTCGCTGGCTTGCCGGCCGGCCTGTTTGCAGGCAAAAAGCCGTGCGCCACGCCACTCCCGATACAAGAACCTTTGAAACAGCCTGCGGCTGAGACCTCTAACCCAGAAGCAGGTCAGACCTCTGCCCCGCTTCTATCAGGCAAAAAGCCGTACGCCTCTCCCGTTACAGCAACCTTTGATACAGCCTGTGGCTGAAAAGCCGTACGCCTCTCCCGTTACAACAACCTCTGAAACAGCCTGCGGCTGTGCCTACGAATTATTACAAATAATATCCCCACTATTGAAGCAATAAAGCACTTTGAACCCGTTATATACAGTAAAACAATGCGTCTCTCTTTCAAGAGACGATCAAAACAAAGGAGTTTGTCATGAAACTACCAGTTCTTTTCTTATGGGTTATAGCGGTTTTTTGTTCTTGTACCGAGATCCTTCCTCCTTCATACCGAGTTGTATTGCCCGCATTACCGGATACGTGGAAAGGCATACTCAGCACACCTCGTTGGCGCATCGAATGGATAAATCAAACCGGCGCAAAAGAGTATTTAGACTACGACGGCACCGGCGCTTACGTGGACATCGCAGTCATGCAGGAGTGGACCACACCGATTTTAGCTTATCCTTACTGGCCCGGCAGCGGCTTGTTACCGGGCGTGATGAAGCCGGCAGGTGCGTTATTTCCATTCGATGTCGATGTCGAGGGCGGCGCTATTGTGTTGAGCTGGAGCGGCGGTATTGATGCAACGCTTTACCACGAGCTTGCCGCTCATGCCGGCACTGAAAAAACCAAAGCCTTCAGCCGTCTTCCTGTGTACTTTAATTGGGTCGGCTTTCGTGAACTACGAAGCGGCGATACATTGAAAGAAGAGGTTAGAGCCGATCTTTGGCAAGTGGATTGGCAAGCATTAGGCGCACGGTTTGTACAATCGGGTTTTGACCGGCGTGCTCTTGTCCTTCAGGCACGGAAAAAGATGCTTTTTCCGGTAGCGCCGGGGCCTTGGATTGGAGTATCTCCTTTTGCACCGGCATTGGAATACAAGGAGGGAGCATTGATCGCTTTTCTTAGCGCTGGTGCTAATACGTTTGTTTCATCTGCCGGGCTGCTTCGTTGTACCGAAGAGGCGTGGATACTGGTCGAGGATGAGAGCCAATAACGCATTAAGTAAGGCGGTTTGCAGGTAGGCATCTGTCGAAATGGGTGGGGAGCGCCGCTCTTGATACCGGCGCTTGGTAACTTTGCGGCTTTGGTCTGTACCATCAGCTTAAACCAATGAATTCTTTTGCGTAACGGTGCGGATCAAAGGGCGCAATGTCGCCGTAGCGCTCGCCTGAGCATACGAAAATAACCGGCAGCTTTAGCTCTGTTGCAAGCGAAAAGGCTATACCGCCGCGGGCGGAAGAGTCGTACTTCGTAAGAATAACCGCATCAATGGAAACAGCATCGTGGAAGATTTGCGCCTGAGCAAGCGCATTTCTGCCGGTCGTAACGTCCAAGACAAGCCATTTGCGGTAGCAGGCGCCGGCCGCCTTTAAGGCAACGACCCTGTCTATCTTTTTAAGCTCCTCAACAAGCGCCGCTTTCGTGTGCATACGGCCTGCTGTATCGGCTATAATAAGATCAGCTCCACCGGCTTGCTGCGCAGCTATGGCATCAAAGACCACCGCGGCCGGATCCCCGCCGTGTTTATGCGCTACGACCCTTATGCCGAGCCGCTCGCCGTGGATTTTAAGCTGCTCTATTGCCGCCGCACGAAAAGTATCCGCTGCCGCCAGAATGGGGTGCTTGCCTGCCTGAAGATACTGAGCCGCCAATTTCGCCGCGCTCGTGGTCTTGCCCACACCGTTTACCCCCAACAAGAGGATAATATCAGCCTGAGTATCGGTGGGCGCAAGGAGTATCGATTCTAAAAGTTCCAAGAGGACTAGCTTGGCCTGCTCGGCATCGCCGATATGTTCTTTCTTACACCGGCTGCGCAAAGAGTCGGTAATCTCATAGGCGTCCTTTGCACCAAAATCCCCTTCCACAAGCAGGTCGGCTAAATCTTCAAACGTTTCCTCCGACAACGCTTTCTTAAGCTTAAAGAAGTTCTTAATACGATCGGTAAAACTCATGGCAGCTCCTTAAATCAAAGTCTTATTGCTTATTATTGTTTATTGTTTAATTATTGATACGCTCTGAGCATGGGTATTGCTGAGGTAGCGGTAGCTCCGATACAGAACATCGGCGGCCGTAAGCCCAAAAACTATCCACGTCCCCATTGATATATAGTAAGTTATTGCGGCTTGGTTATAAAGATCCATGTTAGCGCTGCGGGCGTTTGCCTTGCTCTGCGCGTCAGCCACCCCGCTCATAATGAAAGCAACCGGCAGCGCAATCCAAAAGCGTCCGAACGCATTGTAAAACGACTTTCGGTTTTGTTCAGCTACCGCCCCCGGAGACTCAATGGGCGTCTTAAAGTCAAAAGACACAACAGGATTTGCAGTAGCAAAAGAGGGCAGGACGGTCTTAGCCACTTCCCCTTTGTCATTCTCCAAATGAAAATACTCGTATCGATCCGTCTGAACCGTTACCTCTAGAGGGCTTTGCCCCAAGTACCGGCTCCCTGAATACACCGCCGCCTTTGTAGCAGGCTCTATGTTAAATAGTTCGTAAGTAATAGGTTTAAGGCTAACCGATAACTTGAGCAATTCATCAGGATTGGTGGCAACACTCATGCGCTGCGATTCGTAATCCTGAGCGGAAAGGTCAATAGAGACAGTTCCTGCTCGATAAGAATGTTCATCAAGAGTCCCCTGTCCGGCAACAACGCCGTCTAAGCTAATAAGGGCTGTATCAGGCTCTACACTAATGGCAAGGTGCGCGGAAGGCGTCCCTGACAGCATAGCAATAAGATCGCTTGATAAGTCATCAACAGCTTGTTCCGTCTCTTCAAGAGAAAAAACAAGAGCGGTCTCGTACTGATACGAGCTGCTGTACAAAGTCCATACGCTGAGGGTACAGTAAAGGCGCCCGTGAAAGGTTGATACGCTGCCTATAAGCAGCGCATCGGATTTTGTATCGGCGCAGAAACGGGCTTCACCGCCGGCACGCGGCCTTGAAGGAAAGATACCTTTAGCATTGTCTTGGCTAAGCTTGAACAGCGGCTGCGCCTCAATAGACAGCGGAGCCGCGTCGGCCTCTGCAAGGGTCTTTTCCAATGCCGCTATCTCCTTATCAATAGCACGCAGGTTTTTTTTATACTTCCAAGCCGGGTCTCCTCTAAAGACGAGTTGATCGCGCTCGTTACGCTTTTTACTTAAAGCTTGCACCGTGCTGCTTTGCAGTTCTGTTCGGGCAAGATTTTCATAGTAAGCGTATTCCTCTTTTGTGCGCCGGCGCTCCGTTACAACACCGATGAGACTAACTATGTGTCTGGCCAACACGCTACCCACCGTTTGCTGAGACACGGGAAGCGCAGACACATCAAATTCAGTTACACAAAGCACCCATTCTTTATTAAGAATATCCGGCTCTTTATATTCCGCGGTGCCGCCTGCAAACAAAGAAAAAGGCGCAAAGAAAAAGAGCATAAAGAAAAGAAGCGCTATGCACACAGGACGCCTTACCATACAAGTTTTAGCTCCACCCCATCGCGGTAGGAAAGTAGCTGGGACATTGGGATCGCTAGAGATGTCCTGTTTACGCCTTGTATAGGCTTCCCATTAACATCAACTACGCTCAATGTTCCGGTCTCCGGCATTGAAAAGTGCAGCTCAAACATATAGCCGGTGCTGAGCAGTGCGGCCAAGTTAATCAGGTCCGAATCAATAGAATGTTCATCGCTAAGAACGAGGGTAAGCTGTTTTTTACCGCCGTCTTGTACTATTGATGCGTGCCGGCCTGTTGCATCCAAGAAATTCACTAATGCGTCCAGATCAACGAACTCCAGCTTAATCGTCATAACAATATCGTTATCAGTGGTTTTTGTCTTAAATGAACGCAGCTTAAGCCCCGGTATTCGGATAATACTGCGCTCAAAGTCCTCTTTGCTAACCGGCACCGTAGGCCAGTTTGCATTGCCGTCAAGCTTGCCGATGGACTGAATGGCTTGTGAAATGCGGTATTCCATCATTACGGTTCCGGAACCGTTCGCTTTTATCGCAATATTCGACCGTATTCCAAGACAACTACCCAAGAGCAATACAACCATCACTCCCAACAATATTCTTTTCATAAAAACTCCTTTACACGCCCGCGTGTTTCTAGTGGTGCGAAGACCTTGCACCGACTGTCTTGTTTTAACTTTTCTTGGCTTTAGGATACTCAATCCTTGAGTGGTAATAGCCGGTCAGCACTTTTACAAAAGCCTTTTTTATAGTCTCAAGGTCCTGAAAGGTCAGTTCCGATTGGGCAAGCTGCCCATGGCTTACCTTTCCTGTGATCAGGTCTTGAACAAACTTTTCTATTTTGGCGGCATTGGGCTTTTCCAAAGTGCGGACCGCAGCCTCGCTCACATCCGCAAGCATAACCACAGCCGACTCTCGTGTATGAGGCGGATTGCCGGGGTACGAAAAATCTTTCGCACTGACATTCGAGTCTTGCTCCAAAGCCTTGTTATAAAACCACGCAATAACCGAATTGCCGTGATGTTCGCTGATAATGGCGACAACTTCCTGCGGAAGCTTAAGAGCGAGGGCTTTTTCCACGCCGAACTTGACGTGGCTGCGAATAATAGTAGCAGAAAGCCGCGCCGGAATGTCATTGTGGGGATTATAGCCGCTTTGGTTTTCTACGAAGTACTGCGGCTGCTTCATTTTGCCAATATCGTGATAGTAAGCGCCGACTCGTGCCAAAAGGGGGTTTGCCCCGATGTCCTGACACGCGGTTTCCGCTAGGTTTGCTACCATAAGTGAATGGCTGTAGGTACCGGGTGCAACGGAAAAGAGCTGTTTGAGTATGGGTGCGTTAAGATCGCTCAACTCAACGAGCCGAAACACGGTAACCGCATTTAAGGCGCGCTCCAAAGGGGGGAGAAAGCCCAGCACCAACATACCGCACGCTATGCCGTTGAGAGCCGCCCACGATAAAGCAAGCGGATAAAAGTCCATCTGCTGTTTAGTCTCCAAAAGTATGGCGATCATCACCACCATATTGGCGCACGCAATGAGGAGGCCGGCTTTTAAGAGATCCATTCTATTTTTGATGGTTCGCAGAGCAACGGAGGCAACAACCCCTGAGATAAGCGCAAAGATGTAGGAAGGCAGGTCGAAGGAGCCGGCAAGAAAAGCGCTCAAAGGAAGCAGCAAGGCCAACGCCAGTGCAGTCTGGCCGTCAATGAGAATGGAAGGCAGCATGACAGCCAGCGCAGTGGGTATGATAATAGAACTGGGTATGTAGCCCGAGCCGGAAAAAGCATCGCGGGTAAACACCGAGCCTATGATATAAATAGTAGCCAAAGCTGCAACGAGGTATATTTCAGAATCTTTCAGGCGCCGGCCTATTACCGTACCGCTTCCTACAAGGAGCAAAAGCCCATAAAGCAGGAGCATAATTAGCACTTTGGCAATTACAATCCGTATGTCGCTTTTGGGAAAGGTGCTGTTTAGGGCGCGCAGCTCGCGTATATCCTCTTCACTGACAATGAATCCCTTGCGGATAATTTTCTTGCCCTCTTCAATGGTGTTGATCACAGGCGCTGTCCGTGTGGCAAGCTCTGCAACTTGCTTTTCACTCTCCTCGCTTGAAAAGAATACGTTTTCCTTAACAAAAGGAGAGACAAGAGCTATGGCATGATTTCGATAATGGACGGGAAAAACCGAAGACGTAGGCGGCGTAAACCGGCTTATCAGATCGACTACGCCGCTTAGCTCAACTATCTGCCGGTAGTTGATCCTCTCTCTCTCAAGCTGGGTGCCTGAAACACGCAGCAGCTCTACAACTTCAGGATTGTAACTCTCAAGGCCGGTCTTTGGGAGGGCAAAGACCCCTGTTTGAATGATGTAATCCAAGACGCTCCGGCAGTAATCAATGATAAGCTCACGATCAGGTTCCATAAAAAAAGCGTCAAGGCTTTCCCCAAAGAAGAAGCCGGGAAACTCGGTTTGAATGGCAAGCCTGAAGGCAGACGCTGCCGCATCATCCAAGCTAAGCACGGAAAAAGAGTTCTGCGAAAGCGAGATGAAGCGTTGATAAGCCTTGAGCATCTCTTCCTCCGCAAGCTCTGAAAATATAAAGACAGCCGGCACAAGGCGCTTTTGCGCCTCTATCCTGAGTCCGGTTGCGTATTCATCCGTGTAAGTGATGGTTTGTTCAGCTATAATATCGCGCTCCGCAACTCTGCCGACTTCAATATCCAAATCACCGGATGTATTCATAGTGGTAACGACTATTACCGTAACGATCACAAAAGCAAAGAATGTTACAAGTACAGGTAAAGACCTGACCCGCGGAAATCGGGAGAAAAAGGTGCGGGCATATTCCTTTAGATTAAAGGGTGTTTTCATAAAAAGGCTGTGCAAACCATAAGCTGCCTGCGCTAAAAGCCGCAGCGGTCTGCCTGCCCTCCTTTCTTGTATTAAAAGCCCTCATAAGAAGGCTTATTTCCTATCAAAGGCGCCCCATCAAATCTAAAAAGAAAACGAGCGCCGGTATTTTTAATTCTAATCTGTAGCCACAGGGTAATTACGATGATCTGCTTTGAGTGGATGACACACTCTACTATAGTAAGGCTCTTTATGCTCGGCCTACCGGTAAAGAATCCTTCTCGTAAGCTTGAATAATCTTTTTAATCAGAGGGTTTCTGACCACATCAACGGTGTTAAGCCATGCAAAATGTATCCCTTCGACCGCTTTCAACAAAGACAAAGCGTGCAGAAGCCCTGAATCATTTGAGCGCGGAAGGTCTATTTGTGTTGCATCCCCAGTAATAACCGCACGAGAGCCGGTTCCGATTCGAGTTAGGAACATTTTCATCTGATCTTTTGTGGTATTCTGGGCTTCATCCAAAATAATCGCCGCATCGTTAAGGCTGCGCCCGCGCATATAGGCAAGAGGAGCAATTTCAATAGCGTGTGTTTCTTCAAGCCGGCGGATAATCTCAAAAGGGATCAAAGCTTCCATTGCATCGTAAAGCGGGCGCAAGTATGGACTGATCTTTTGAGCAAGGTCTCCGGGCAAAAACCCAAGGCTCTCGCCTGCTTCCACGACCGGCCGCGTCAGCACCAACTTGTATACTTTTTTGGATAAGAGCAGGCGCAGCGCTTCGGCAACGGCAAGGTAGGTTTTTCCAGTCCCTGCAGGTCCTACGCAGAAGGCAATATCACACGAACGCATTCCCTGAATATAAGCCGCTTGGTTTTTACTGCGCGGGTACACCCGCTTGAAGCCGTGAGGGATCAAGATAAGTGCATTGTTGATATAACTCTTATGCGGGTCCTCTCCTGAAGCCAAAGTATCAACCACAGCGTGTATATAATCCGGCGTTGGGTTTTCGCCCAAGTGGACCGCAGCAATAAGCGCATTGATCACCGCCTTAAAATGATGCTCGTCGACCGTGTTTGCTCTAATTTCATTGCCGTGTGCAATGATACGCCCGCCGAGTAATTGTTCAATTACTTGAAGGTTAGCATCATTAACGCCGCATACGCCGGATAATTCATCGCTATCCTTCAGGACTATTGTTATTGTTTCCTGCACGGGTAAATAATACTATAGAACTCAAGAAAAGCCAAGAGGCACAG
>JAITAM010000018.1 GCA_031284085.1 Spirochaetaceae bacterium | reverse complement strand
TAGGATTCAAAACTCTTTGTCCACTCTTAGTGGTGGACCATATTAGTCCATAAGGAGCGTACATGCGTCGATACGAGTTGATGGTTATTTTCCCTCTGGAGGAGGATCTTCACAAAGCGGGTCGAGAGCAACTTCTGTCTGATCTGAGCAGCCATGGTGCTGAAATTGAGAAAACTGATGAAGTTGGCGATAGGGACCTTGCATACGAAGTAAAAAAAAGAAGGCGTGGAAAATATGTTCTCTTTACTATTAGCTTAAAACCTAATGAAGTAACGGTACTTGACAGGCTTTTCAAGCTTAATGTCAATCTTCTTAAATATCTCTTTGTAAATATTGAGGAATAGGGGGAAAAATGGTGGATCTAAATCATGTTGTTCTAATCGGCAGATTAACTCGAGATGCAGAACTCAAATACACTGCAAATGGTCAGGCAGTCTGCAAATTCTCTATTGCGGTTAACCGCCGCCGGAAAAATGGTGATCAGTGGGTCGATGAAGCAAACTTCTTCGATATTGTCCTGTGGGGCAGGCAAGGTGAGGCTTTGAATCAGTATCTGGTCAAAGGAAAACTAGTTGGTGTTGATGGAGAATTACGTCAAGATCGCTGGGAACAAGAAGGGCAAAACCGCTCAAAAGTTGAGATTATAGCGAATAATTTACAACTACTCGGCGCTAATCCCGGTATCGGCAGCAATGGACAGCCAAGCTATGAGCAGCGCAACAACACTAATGCGGCCGCTAACGGCTATCAAAGCTCAGGGCCTGTACGGGAATCGCACAACGATAGTTTTGCCGATGATATTCCATTTTAAGTGAGGAGGGATTATGTCTGACGACAGATTTGATAAAGATTTTGAGCAACCGCGGGAGAGATTTTCCCGTCAGGATAGAGATGATAGCCGTGATAACGACGACAAGGGTGGTCGAGGGCCAAAGGCTAAAGTCTTCTTCAAGAAAAGAGTCTGTAGATTCTGTACTCAAAAACAGAAAATCGACTACAAAGAAACCGATATATTACGCCGTTTTATTACCGAACGAGGCAAGATCCTGCCGCGCCGTATCACAGGCACCTGCGCTAAACATCAGCGTGCCGTAGCAGCCGCTATAAAACGGGCGCGAATTATTGCATTACTTCCTTTTGTAGCCAATTAGAGCTGCTGCTAAGCAATATAAAAATTGTCCTGTAAACCGGCGCTTTGAACAATCACCGCCTTTTTCAGAGAGGTGAAAGAAAAGCGCCGTATTAGTCTTTGGGAATATCAGCTGCCTTTAGGGCAAATGATAGGAACAATATGTTTCCTACTCCGGAAACAAGGCGCGGGTGTATAGTCGGCGCCTTATTATTATGTATGGAGCTTGTATAATGGGTGTTAAAATTATTCTTAATAAAGATCATCTTCCCCTTGGTGAAGAAGGTGATGTACGTGAAGTAGCACGGGGTTATGCGCGAAATTATCTTTTCCCCAAGAAGATCGCCTTTCCTTACAATAAAACTTTTGCACTTCTTTTTGAGAAGCGCCGCGAAGAAATTGAAGCACGGAAAGCTGAAAAACGAAAAGATGCTTTAAGCATTAAAGAAAAACTGGAAGGATTGGGTTTGGTTATTACCATGCCGGCCGGCGCTAACGGTAAGCTGTACGGTGCGGTTACCACGCAAACAATAATAGATGAATTGGAAAAAGCAGGCTTTTCAATAGAACGGAAGCGAATTGAACTTCCGGGAAACAGCTTTAAGAGCGTTGGCAAGTACAAAATAACGGTTAAATTGTATGAGAGCGCCGCGGCAGAGATGGAGATTACGGTGCAGGCTCAAGCGATCAAAACCGAAACTAAATCTGCATCGCCCAGACCGACCCGCCGTCGGCGCGGCAATACAGAACCGGCAGAAACACCGGCGCCGGTAGAACCTGCTACTCCAGTTAAAGCGCCGGTAGCGGAGTAAATGAGTCTTGATAAAATTCCGCCGCATGATGATATGGCAGAGCAATCCACGCTGGGAGCTTTGCTTTTGGATGGCGATGCAATTAGTATTGCCATCCAATACTTGCGGCCGGCTGATTTTTATTCAAAAGCCAACGCTTTAATCTATGATGCTATCTTGGCTTTATTTAATAATGGTGTGCAGGCGGATATCCTAACCGTTTCAGGACAGTTACGGCAAGACGGAAACCTCGAGCAAGTAGGAGGCCCGGCTTACGTTGCCAGTTTAACCGATGCGGTGCCTTCAAGTGCTAATGTTGAATATTATGCACAAAGAGTACAAGATTGTTCTCTTAAACGTGCGCTTATATGGGTATCTAATAAAGTCATTGCCCAATGCTATGATGAGTCGCAAGATGCCCGAATGATCTTGGAAGAAACACAGCAGCAAATCTTCGACTTAAATGACAGACGCCAGACCTTTAGCTTCAAAAGCGCACGAGAAGTTATTAAAGAAACGATTAACGTTATTGAACGGATTTATAATACAAAAAAAGAATATACCGGCGTGCCTTCCGGTTTTGATGATCTCGATAGATTGACCAGCGGTTTTCAGCAACAGGAACTGATCATAATCGGAGCAAGACCTTCTATGGGAAAAACAGCGCTTGCACTTTCTATGGCTGCTAATATGGCTATTCATAATCAACGGGAGAATATTCCGGTTGCTTTTTTCACCCTTGAGATGTCGGACCTCTCGCTGATGCTGCGCATTGTTTCTAGTGAATCGGGCGTTGAATCAAACGCAATACGAACCGGTTTTATTAAATCAAGTGATTTTGACCGAATTACAGAAGCTGCCAGCGTTATTTACGATGCGCCGCTTTACATTGTTGATAAGCCGAATATGAAATTGCTGGATTTAAGAGCATTGGCACGGCGGCTGCGAATGCAGCATAAAGTCGAGATTATTTTTATTGACTATCTTACCTTGATTAACTCTGAAAACCCTCGCTTACAAAGACATGAACAGATTGCTGAAATCTCCCGTTCACTAAAAAGCTTGGCGCGTGAGTTAAATATTCCGGTTATTGCTTTATCACAACTAACGAGAGAAGCAGAAAGGGATCGTCCTAATCTGTCAAGTATCCGTGAATCCGGCGCTATTGAGCAGGATGCCGATGTGGTGATATTTCTGCACAGGGAACGGGAGTCAGATCAAAAGGTTGAGGATCAGGAAAACAAAGAAGGAAGCACAACTCATCTTATTCTAGCGAAGCAAAGGAACGGGCCGGTAGGGACGATTGATATTTTATTCAAATCCCGGTTTACCAAGTTTGTACCGCTTAGCAGGCAGGATGGGTAAAGCAGCTGTCGATATAAAAACTTTACAGTACCTACTTGACATTTTTTTTAAGATCATAATAATAAAGAGTATGCGAGCCGCTGTAGCTCAGTTGGTAGAGCAAAGGACTGAAAATCCTTGTGGCAAGGGTTCAATTCCCTTTGGCGGCATAAAAGAGGGGGTTCCCACAAGAGTTGTGGAACCCCCTCTTTTTTATTGCCCACCGTCAATCGTTTCAATCCACGCACTCCGTGCGGGCGGATTTTTTTACTGTTTGACCCCTATTATTTCTGAATCTAAACCCATACTGTCAGCTGGTATTTTTATTTTTGTCCTGCTCTGGTTTATTTGTAACCCTAGCTCAAGCATCTCCGTTATGTCTTCTTCCTTCATAGCCGTTGGAGGGGAATTCTGCGTCATGGTTATAGAGTATTTTGAATTATCAACCGTAACATCCGACTGGCTTGAATACCCAGCGCTAATCACTGGCCATAGAGCATTGATATTCCCGCCAGAATAAGCCATTGTCGTTTTCGTGTCCGTTGCCTGTGTTTTGGCGCCGGCGTTAATGATTATTGTCATTTCCATACTGACGGTTACCTTCATATCGCCAAACATGGTCTGCATTTCGGAAGACCATGACTCTCCCGCCTGTTCCGTAGCCTCTTGCATAGTCATGGTTTGGCTATATGAGCCTTTCCATGTTCCATCCATCTGGCTCAAACTTGTTACATTTGACCATGTGTCTTCCTCAGTTGTATCGTCATCACAACCGACAATCATCATTCCCACCGCCAGCGCCATCGCCAGCATTTCCGCTAAAAACAGTTTTTTCTTCATAACTGTCCTCCTAAGATGAAGAGGACTAAACGTGTTGCTATTCCGTTTGAAAACAGCATAAACTAAAAGGCGCGTTTAGTGTGTCCCGTAACCGGCACGTTCCGGCAAGAAAGGCAGCGGTTACGGGTTCCTCTTTTTATATAAACCGCCCATACGGGCAAGCTCTCCCTTTGTTACAGGCCAGAGCCTGTTTTAGAGGTCTGACCTGCTTTGGAGGTCTGACCTGCTTTGGAGGTCTGACCTGCTTTGAAGGTCTGACCCTGTCGGAGTGAGCCTCCACTACGACCTAGAGTGAACCTCCACTCCGACCTAGAGTGAACCTCCACTCCGACCTAGAATGAACCTCCACTCCGACCTAGAATGAACTTCCACTCCGACCTAGAATGAACTTCCACTCCGACTTAGAGTGAACTTCCACCCTAACGATAATTACGCTCTTTCTGTGGCGTACCCCAGCCTTACTATCTAAGCGCCCATACGGGCAAGTTCTCTTTTGTTGTGGCGTATTTCTACGCTCTATCCTTTGGTATTGATATGGCCTATATCTAAAGCCTGATATAGGTCGTATCCAAAGCCTGATATAGGTCATATCCAAAGTCTGATATAGGCCGTATCAGACCCAACCTTACGCCACAGTCAGCGTAAAACTACTTTCTGCAACTCGTGGGTTTTTCAAGAACGTATTGCCTGATCCCGCATACTGCGTCTTGATCTCTACTTTCCACGTTCCCGCACTCAGCGCAGGTATCACTCCTATCAACTTTGACGCCGTGTTCTCCACTAGGTTTCCGCTCACCTTCACTTTCTGGGTCGGGTCGATAGCCGATACAAAATACACGCCCGCCTCAGGATCGTCCCCAACCTCCTTTATCTTGTGTCCACTTATACTGAACAGCCCGTTCGGAGTAAGCGTCTCGTTTATAGCCTCAGTGCTTACGTCCACAAACTCGTCGATGTAGCCTTGCACATCCGCCAACCTTTCAACCTCAACCGTGATATGTTCGGCAAGAGCACGCAACGGTGTGCGGGCGCGGAAACGGAAGCTTACCGGATGCTTTTGGGCATTGTGGCCTTCGGTAACCTTGTCAAAGGTGCCTCCCACATGAGGATGAATAGAGAAATAACCAGTGTTGACGGCAAAGCCATCGCAGAGCTTTTCGTCAAAGAA
>JAITAM010000226.1 GCA_031284085.1 Spirochaetaceae bacterium | reverse complement strand
ATCGATTTTACCGCCGCCGCCGCCGCCGCCATCGCCATCGCCGCCACCGCCGCCACCGCCACCGCTGCCGGTATCACAACTGCCCAGTACCAATCCGAATGTCAGCGCCAGTGCCAGCGCCAACATTCCATTAAAAAACTTGTTTTTCCTCATAGAAAAAACTCCTTTGCGGGTCCTGTCCCGCCGTCAAATTTGTTGTATGTTCACCGCACAAGCGGAGTAACACCTGTTCCCTCCACGGACGGCGGATTTTGCTACGGAATCACCGCCTGAACCATCGGCCCTGCCTTGCCCTGCTTGCCGATGCCGCTCTCGATCTGCACCGCGATGTACGCCGTCTTCCCCGCGTCCCCATAGTCGAACCGGATGAGCCTTCGCAGTTCCGCGGTGATGTACGCGATCCATGCGCGGCACATCGCCAGTTTTCCGCTCCGGCTTGCCGGAAGCCAATCACCTGTTGTCGACATTCTGATTTCTCCTTATATTTGCTTTGCTATAGATATAAGCGCCTTGCGCTAAAAAAAAGACCCCTAAGACCGCGCCGGATTTGCCTAAGCCTGAGTCAGACTTGCCTAAATCCAAGTCAGACTTGCCTAAATCCAAGTCGGACTTGCCTAAATCCAAGTCAGACTTGCCTAAATCCAAGTCAGACTTGCCTAAATCCGAGTTGGATTTGCCTAAATCTAAGTCAGACTTGCCTAAATCCGAGTTGGATTTGCCTAAGGACTGCGCCCGCAAGCGCAGCTTGTCATCTTTTGCTGAATTACAAAACACTACAAGCGCACAAGTCCGTTTGCGGCTTTCTTTTTTAGCTGAGCTGCATGGGGTCTGTCCCCTGAGAATGCTTTAGGAGCTGAACTGCATCAATACCGGCGCCAAGAACTTAAAAACAGGCTGGCCTGTTGAAACCTGCTGGCGGGCAAAGAAGGAGCGGCACTCTCGTGCCGCTTTATGGGTAGGGGCTTAGAAGGAAAGGACGATGCCGATCGGGATACTGAACGTGCTTAAGGCATCAGCGGCATCACCGTAACTTTCAATATCCAGCCTTAGGCCGGCGTTGAATGCTGCGTTTTCAGTTACCTTGGCGATGAACTTAGCGCTTAGTGCAAAATTGTCATACTCGATTTTTCCCGCGTCGCCGTTATCGGTTTTGGAGAAAATGTTTGCGAGTTCGGCGTTGACGCTGAATTGTTCGGTCAGCTCTTTTGTTGCGCCGACTGCGTTGTAGAGCGTGAAAAATGAGGCGCCTTTGCCCAAGATACCCATCCAGTCTTTTTCCGCCCCTTGGGCGAAAGAAATATTATTGTGGGTGGAAATGCTCAAGCCTTCAATGCCCGTCCATGTGGCGCGCAGGTCTATGCCGCTGTACAGCACGTTGTCGACGTCAGACTCATTGTTTAGCGGCAAGAAACCGGTATAGCCCACCGAAATGCCCACGTTTTCTACGGCGGTAAAGTCAAAATACGCGCCGAAGGTTGCCCAGTTTACTGTTAGTCCGGGGTAGGGGTTATTAGGGTCGCCTTCCACAGCGTTTACAACTTTCATCGGCCATTGGGATGTCTTGAAGAGGGCGGAGACGGTTCCCACGCCGAGATCGGCGATAATTCGTCCGCCTATGCGCAAGAAACGTTGCTTCGTGGTGATGGTCTGCTCCGTTCCGGTCATTTGGGTAAGCAGGCCGGAAACTAATTCAGAGGCGCTTTCACCGCTGTAATTGGGGGCGAGCAAGACTTGCAGCGTAACGGGACCGAAGAGCAGATCGGTTAGAAACCCGTTTACTAAGGCGGTATTGGTGTGTTCCGTCGGCTCGGAGAATGGCTCGCCGTCTTCACCGAAGACAAAGGCGCCCATTCCAAAATCGTCAATGTCATCGGTGTAATCGGCGACGCCGTCTGTATTTGAAAAAATACCGCCGCTAAATTTAAGATGCTCTCCGAAAGGTTTTACCCAGCCGTACAACTCGTCAAGCGTCAATGAAGGGCCGGCAAACATTTCGCCGATTTCGCCGCTCAAAAAACGAAGGTTTTCGTTTCCAAACTTGAGGGCGGCGCTTGCGCCCCACAGTTCCCCTTCGTAGCTCAAGCCGATCTTTGTCCCGTCTTCATTGAAGCCTGAGTCAACCATGCTGTCAACAACCCCTTCACTATCAGCCGATAGGAGCGAAGCGTTGAATTCCAGCTCAAAGCTGAGCTTGTCTTTCTGATCGCTTTTCAGATCGTCTTCCTGAGCGTAAAGAGAAGCGACTGAAACCAGTGCCATAAGGCGCAATACAAGAAATTTGTTCTTCATAATATCCTCCTGAATATCTTGTTAGGTTATATTAACATGTTAGACTACACAAACACATTGACTTTGTCAACACAAACAATACAAAAATGCCGTTTTTGTAGGCAGGAATTTACATTTATGTTGTTAAAGCCGGCTTTTCAATATTTCTTAGAAGAGGCTGCGCTCTTCTTTAGGGTTTTTTAGCTGCGTTTAGAAGGCGGTGCAAGGTCTATAACAATATTCAAAAAGGAGTTTCAAGACTTTCCGCGCCTGTTTTTCTTTCATGGGCAATGGATTTACAAAGGTCAGTTCTACTGGTATACTTTTTGCTATAACTTTTACAAAGGATGGTTTTATGATCGATTTTATTAAAACACCGGTAGCCGAACTGTACGGCTCAAACTGTTTTTCCAATGCCGTGATGCGTGAACGGCTGCCTAAAAATATCTACAAAGAAATTGTCGCCGTTCAAAATGAAGAGAAAGAATTAACGCTTGAAGTTGCCGAAGTGGTTGCAACGGCGATGCGTGATTGGGCGATCTCTAAAGGCGCTTCGCACTATACCCACTGGTTTCACCCGCTCACCGGTTTAACCGCTGAAAAGCACGATTCATTTATTGCACCGACTTCAGATGGACGGGTGATTATGGAATTCTCTGGCAAAGAGCTGATAAAAGGCGAGCCGGATGCCTCAAGTTTTCCTTCAGGCGGTTTACGCGCAACGTTTGAAGCACGCGGGTATACGGCATGGGACCTAACGAGTCCGGCTTTTTTGAAACAGGATACAACCGGTACGACTTTATGTATTCCAACTGCGTTTATCAGTTACTATGGCCAAGCTCTCGACAAAAAAGTTCCGCTCCTCAAATCTATTGAAGCTCTGAGTAAACAAGCGATCCGAGTCTTGCGTGCGATTGGCAACGAAAACTCAAAACGGGTTATCAGCACAGTAGGTCCTGAGCAAGAGTACTTCTTGATTGATAGAAAGCTCTACGATAAACGCCCTGATCTTATTCTCACAGGACGGACAGTCTTCGGTTCTATGCCGGCTAAAGGGCAAGAAATGGAAGACCATTACTTCGGGGCGATCAAAGAGCGAGTAGCCGGCTTTATGCGTGAATTAAATACCGAGCTATGGAAAGTTGGCGTTGCGGCCAAGACTCAACATAATGAAGTTGCGCCAAACCAATTTGAGATCGCACCGGTTTATACCAACACAACTGCTGCGGTTGATGCAAACCAGCTTGTTATGGAAACAATCCGGAATGTTGCCCGGCGGCACGGCATGGAAGCACTGCTGCATGAAAAACCTTTTGCGGGAGTGAACGGCTCCGGCAAGCATAACAACTGGTCTATTGCTACTGACGATGGGATCAACCTCTTTGATCCGGGAGAAAACCCTGAAAGCAATGCCCGCTTCCTTTTGTTTGCTGCTGCTGTGGTTGAGGCTGTTGATCGCTATGCTCTTCTTATTCGAGCTTCCGCCGCGACGTCTGCCAACGATCACCGGCTTGGTGCTAATGAAGCGCCTCCAGCTATCGTTTCTATTTTTTTCGGCGGTCCGCTTACCGAGATTTTAGAAGATATTGCCAGCGGCAAAGCCAGCCACCACACCGATACCGGCTCTACGATCAAGCTTGGTGTAACGAGTCTTCCTACGCTTCCTAAAGATGTATCCGACCGGAATCGCACTAGTCCTTTTGCCTTCACCGGTAATAAATTTGAGTTCCGTATGGTCGGCTCTTCGCAGTCTATTGCTACACCAAATACCTACCTCAACGTGGCCGTTGCGCAGGTTTTAAGTGAATTTGCCGACAAGCTGGAAAAAGCCGGCAATAAAAACGAAGCGATTCAGACGATTATCAAAGAGTCGTATTCTGCACATCGCCGGGTCGTGTTTAATGGTAACGGCTATGCGGAAGAATGGGTTCGTGAAGCGGAACGCCGGAACTTACCCAATGTGCGCAACGCAGTTGATGCATTGGCAGTACTGGTTCGGCCGGAAATAATAGAACTATTTGAGAGGCACGGGGTGCTTTCTTTGGATGAGTCCGAAAGCCGCTACCATATTTACCTCGAAAAATACTCTAAACAGATCAATATTGAAGCGGGTGTTACGATTGATCTCGCGCAGCGATATATTTTCCCTGCCGCCTCTCGGTATGCAGGCAAGCTCGCCAAGACCGCCGTCAAGCTTGCAGATATTGGAATAACGAACATTCCGCAGGTAAAACTGGCCAAACAAATAGCCGAGTTTGCCGCCGAGCTGTTTGAGAAGACTGCTGAGCTTGAAACTGTTCTTGCCACTGCGCAGGAAACTGAAGGGGTGGTTGATCAAGCGAAGAGTTATTTTGAAAAGGTTATTCCGGCTATGAACGCTGTCCGCAGCCGCGGCGACAAACTTGAAAAATTAGTCTCTAAAGATGCGTGGCCTCTTCCCGGTTACGAAGAACTACTATTTACCCTCTAAAATTGAAGGTCATTCCCGGACTATACATAATTTCAGATGAATTGTCTGGGAATGAACCAAGTTATTCCAGCTTCTTTTTCTTCTTGAACCAATCCATTCTGAGGCCAGAGGTCTGACCCTTTCACGCGGTGGAAGCTAACGTTCCCCCCTGTGGGGGCGGAAGTTTTCCTCCGCAAGAAAACTTCCGCCCCCACAGGAAAAATTGACCTTAGCCGGCTAAACGCTTTATCATTCCTAAAACAAACAAAACGCCGCCATGCGGCTAAGGCAGCAACTCTGAGGTCTGGCTTTTTGGGGTTTGGGGGTCTGACCCCTTCTGAACAAGAGGTCTGACCCCCAAAAGCCCACGGAGTGCGGGATTGTTTTTAATGACTTTTCTTATACCAATGTCCGAGCAACACGCACAATATCAGCAAAAACCCCGCCGGCTGTTACCTGCGCACCTGCTCCGGGGCCTTTTACCACCATAGGTAATTTTGAATACCGATCGGTGGTGATTACGATCATGTTATCCGAGTCAACCAAGCTCAGGAAAGGACTGCCGGCTTTTTCTGCACGTAAAGAAATGGTGGCTTTTTTGTCCTCAATAACCGCCACGTAGCGTAAGGCTTTGCCGTCAGCGGCGGCTTCTGCCCTTCTTTGTTCAAAGGCCTCATCAATCTTTTCTAATTCAATGAAGAAGTCTTCGACACTGGGCGCTTCAAAACAAGCTGCTGGAAGCAGCGGCTCAATAGATACGGCAGAAAATTCCATATCCATACCACATTCACGCGCCAAAATAAGTACTTTGCGGGCAGCATCCATAGCGTTAAGATCGTCGCGCGGGTCCGGTTCCGTGTAGCCTTTTGCCTTCGCCTCACGCACCAGAGCAGAAAATGGAATACTGCCGTCAAAATTATTGAAAATAAAGCTCAAAGTGCCGGAGACAACCGCTTCTATTCGGCGGATATGATCGCCGGATAAAAACAAATCCCGCAGCGTAGAGATAACCGGCAGGCCGGCGCATACGGTCGTTTCGTATAGGTAAGGTATGCCTCGATCACGAGAATAACCGGTGAGAAGCCTGTAATATTCCAAAGTACCGGAATTAGCTTTTTTGTTGGGCGTAACCACAGCGATTGCAGCTTGTAGAATTGTCGCATACTGGAGGGCTACCTCGGCACTGGCGGTGCAATCACAGAAAGCGCTGTTAGGCAAATTAAAAAACTTCATCTTATCAACGAATGCCGGCAAGTCAAAGTTCTCAACCGGCACTTCTGATTTTCCAGCGGCTGCTTCACCTCGCACAACGTTACGTGCAAGCAGAGGATCAAGCCCGTCTTGACGGAAAATCATTCCACGATAATCGCCGACTCCAATAAGATTGATCCGGATATGGTAATCCGCCGCCAGAGTGTCTTGCTGGCGAGCAATTTGTTCAAGCAGCGTTCCTCCTATGAGACCGACGCCGACAACAAAAAGATTAACTGATCGAGTGGTTGATAAAAAGAAAGCTTCATGTATTGCATTGACTGCCTTTGCCTCGTCGCGTGCCGACACAACGGATGAAATATTCAGCTCCGAAGACCCTTGGGCTATGGCAATAATATTGATCCCGTTTCGTCCTAGGGCATGAAAGATTTTACCGCATGTACCTGCACTGTGTTTCATTTGGACGCCGACGACTGCAATAACTGCACAATTCGGCTCGCTAGCCAGCTCGCTAATACTTCCTACTGCAAGCTCATAGGCAAATTCCTCTTTCAATACCGACTCCGTGGCGGCAAGGTCTTGAGGGTGAACCGCAAAGCAGATTGAGTACTCACTAGAACTCTGGGTAATTAAGATAATGTTGATCTTCTGCCGGGCAAGAGCGCCAAAAATCCGTGCGGAAAAGCCTGTGCTGCCGATCATAGCAGAACCTTGCATACGAACCAGCGCTAGGCCGGTGCGGGAACTAATACCTCGAATAGGATAATCGTTTTTCACTATGGTATTGGTGATAACAGTGCCGCTGCCGGCGGAATTAAAGGTATTACGGATTCGTATGGGTATGCCTTTTTTGAGAGCCGGCTTGATGGTAGGCGGATAAATGACCTTAGCTCCCGCATGCGACAGCTCCATTGCCTCAGCATAGGATATTGTATCAATCTTGAATGCAGCTTTGACCATTCGCGGATCAGCGGTCAACATACCGTCGACATCGGTCCATATTTCTACCTCATCAACACCAAGCGCCGCGCCGAAAACCGTTGCCGTTAAGTCGGAACCTCCCCGGCCAAGGGTCGTTACCGCGCCGTCAGCACTGCGTGCAATAAAACCTGTTGCAACTTGTACCGGCGCATCTATCGGCAAGCGCTCAAAGAATGCTTTTATAGCCAAAAAGCTAGGCTCCATCAGTATATTTGCCTTATTAAAGTTAGAATCAGTTACAATAAGCGGGCGGGTATCAAGGTAAGCGGATGGGATTCCATGAGCAGTAAGTATCTGCGCAATCAATGTTGCAGAAAACTGCTCGCCTAAACTCATAAGAGTATCAAGCACCCGCGGCGACAGTTCCTGTACCACAGTCAAGCTGCCGAGGATCCGATTTAATTCAGCACATAATACATTGATTTGGGTGAACGTTTGGTCATAATCCTTTCCGGTAAGGAAATCCGTCATAATACTCGTGTGCTTTTGCCTGAGGACATCCACTGTCGTAGTATAATCTCCGCCGGCTATCGCCCTCTGACCAAGAGCAGCTAAACTATCGGTTACTCCCGCAAGTGCAGAAACCACCACAACCGGCACGGACTTTTTTTTCTCTTTAACGATACTAATAAGATTAGCAATACCTTTAGGGCCTGCTACCGAAGTGCCACCGAATTTCAAAATAATCATACATTTTCCTCCAATGATTGTGTATTTATACTCTATATTTTTTTATGCGTCTACAGATTGCCGAATATTTTGGATGAGAAACGGCTATTTTCTTTGGTTTGCATAATTAAAAAGGGATTCTTTTTATAAGGCCGCCATTGAAATCAAAACCTTTAGGCATCTGGGTTTTGAACTTTTGAAACAGCTAAGTTTTAAGTCCGGCGCGTTCCTAATCCTCATCGTAAGTTTTAAGGTTTGATTGGACAAAGCGGCTCCCTAACGGGTAACTAGATAAGGTTTTGATTAAGCTGAACGTTATAAAGAAGAATCCCCTATTATTCACAATTTATATCCTTGAAAGGATTGCCTGCGGATCAAAATCAACGAGAGTGTTAAAGTTGGCGGCGGTGATTTCTTCCTCTAGGGCATCCTTTTCTTTTTTGAGGCCGGCAAGCATGGTGGTAATTGCTTTCTGATTGACTAGAGGTTCTTTGGCAACCTTTACCCGCTCGCCTTCCTCGTTGTATTCAAACTCGTATTTTCTGCACAGTCTGCACTTCTGAACAATTTTTTCGTAAAAGGCAATTTTTGATTTGAGGGTTTCCAGCATAACAAGAGAATCTTTGTTGATCGCATTAGCTTTCTCTATTCGATTGTTCAAGTTTTGAAGGAGATCCATAAGGGCATGAACTTCGGCAATAGCTTCTTTCAAAGTTTTACCATCGCAAGGATTGGTATTTTCTTCGATTCCGCTGGTTTTAGTGAATTCAGCGTTTTCAATAGCAGCCGTTAAACTACCGATCCGTTCTTTAAGTTTGTTCCGCAGACGGAATGAGCTTGCCAAATTAAACATTATTACCTCCAATTTGTTTTTATTTATACCATATTTTTATTTTATTGTCAAACAGCAGCAGGCTGCTTCAACGTTACGGCGCTGGTATCGGGAGCAACGGACAGCTTTCTGCCTAATAGCGGTCTTAACCGGCGGCCAGCCGCAGGCTGCCTCAACGTTACGGCGCTGGTATTGGG
>JAITAM010000099.1 GCA_031284085.1 Spirochaetaceae bacterium | reverse complement strand
TGGCATAAACAAGTTGACAACACACTATAAACGGAGTATTGTTACAATAATCGGAGGTTTATATGCTTAATCTTATAGAAGAAAAAGAAAAATTGACTCAAAAATTATCGGAACAATATTCTCAAAATATGATAAGTATGGAAGAATATGAACGGTTATTGGAATATATAAATAAAATAGAAACAAGAAGAGAAATAAATATAATTGAGAAAATAATACAGGAAAATAACGATGAAGATAATAAACTAACAATAGTTCAAAATAATGAAATTACAATACCCAAAACAAATGAAAAAAATTTATCGATGTTCTCATGGAGGACAATAAATTTAGAACCGATAAATGGGAATGGAGGAAAATTCACAAGCTTATTTGGAACAAATAGAATAATAGTAAATAATTTGCCAAAAGGAAGAACAATAATAAAAGTGAATTCGATATTTGGATTAACAGAAATAATAGTATCACAGAAAGTAAAAATAATAAACAAAACACTACCAATATTTGCAGGAATATTTGCACCGAATGAAATAACTAAAGAAGGTGAAAAATTGCCTGAATTGTATATTGTTGGGAAAGCTGTTTTTGGAAATATAACAATCAGAACAATAAAAGAAGTAATTGAAGAGACAAAAAAAGAAAAAGAATTTGAAGAAAAATATAAAGAAAAAGTAATGCAAAATATTTATGACAAACTATCAAAGAAGAAATAAAACCAACTACCACCCATAGCGGATACCGATTGGCTAATTTGGAGTAAATAAGTTATTAAAATTATTAGTTGCACCTACGGCACAAAATATAATGCCCCGCCTGTCCATGGTGGGTATATGAAACAATTCTCAAGGCTGGTTTTCGCTCAAAGCAGAAGGAAAGGCATCTCATTCGATATACTGTTTATAGATAATCTTTTAGTTTTCGGCTGCGCCTCGGATGGCGAAGACGCCGCAGTGCTTTTGCTTCAATTTGCCGGATACGTTCACGAGTAACGTTAAAACACAACCCGACTTCCTCAAGAGTTAGCGAGTAGCCGTCTTCAAGACCAAAACGCATTTTAAGTACTTCCTGTTCACGCCGCGGCAACGTAGCAAGTACATTTGCAAGCTGTTCTTGCAACAAGGTGAATGCCGTTTGGTTTGCCGGGTTTTCAACAACCGGGTCTTCAATAAAATCACATAATTGCGAGTCTTCCTCTTCACCAACCGGTGATTCAAGACTCACAGGTTCTCGAGCAACATTTTTAACCACTTTTACTTTTTCTACTTGCCAGCCGAGTCTGGCGGCAATCTCTTCATCCGTGGGTTCCCGTCCAAGAGTCTGCATAAGCTGCCGTGATTCTCTGCCGACTTTGTTGATCTGCTCGATCATGTGTACCGGCACCCGTATAGTCCGGGCCTGATCAGAGATAGAACGGGTAATTGCCTGCCTGATCCACCATGTAGCGTAAGTTGAAAACTTAAAGCCTTTTTGATACTCAAACTTTTCAACCGCTTTAATCAAACCTATATTCCCTTCTTGTACTAGATCAAAGAACTGCAAGCCACGATTTGTATATTTTTTAGCAATAGAGACGACTAAACGCAAATTAGCCTTGATAAGCCGATCCTTTGCCGTCTTCATCATGTTTCGACCGCGGTTTATTTCTTTTGCCATCAATTTAATATTTTCGATCGAGTCTTCAAATTCGGCTTCTAATTGCCCTAACTTGCGCTCTGTAACTTGTATAAGACGGATCTTTTCTTTTATCTCTTCAGATGATAAGCTCAATGCACTCTCAAAACGTTCGCGCTCCTCTTTAACGGTTAGACCGCGTCCTAAAGCGCGTAGTTCTCGGAAAGATGTTACTTGCAAACTCTTTTGTATTTTATCTTGTTCTTTTTTGAAGCGTCTAATTTTTACCGCCGCTTGAATGAATTTTTCAGAAAACGCTGCGATTTCTTCTTGGTGCATTTCCGTAACGTTAATAATCAACATAATACGTGAACGCAGCTCGCAAAGCTCTTTGTCTTCAAAGATATTTACCCCTCGACCGAGGACTCGGCGCTTCAACTCAAGGTACGTTTTAAGATCAGACAGCATTAATCTGAGCGGCTCTTTATAAAATTGTCCGAGCCGGCGTTTTTCGGTCAAATGTTCCGTCATCTCTTTTTTACTGAGGTTAAGCTCACGCAGGTCTTTCTTTGAGAAAGCTTTTTGGGCAATATGGTAAAATTCAAGGATGATCATACCAGATTTTTTTATGACATCTTTGATAATATTCTCGCCATCTTCCATTTGCTTAGAAAGTTCTTTTTCTTGATCTGCCGAAAGCAGATTTTCCCGTCCTATATCCCGTAGATACAGCTTAATAGGATCATCTACAGAAGTATCCCGATCATTATTTACCAGACGCTTTTTTTCTATATCCGGCGGTTTACGAGTTTCAGGCTCAATGTCATCATCATTACCAAGGTCCTCTTCAATAAGTTGGACATTGTTCGCATTCAACATAACTAGTACTTGATCGATTTTTTCAGAATTGGCGATATGCTCTGGAAGATAATCAGACAATTCCTCATAAGACAGTAATTTTTTTTCCTTTGCATACTCAATTAACTTCAAAACCGCAGGATCCGATTGTAAATCTGTCATGAAGTACGCCTCCTTATGTATTTTTTGGGCTGGATAACCTTTTTAATTCGGCATCAATATGCATTTTTTCTGTTATCAGATCGTCAATATACCTATAATCAGAAGATTTTCTTCCGTATGCTGCAGCCAATTCACGCATTATTTCGTCATTGCGACGTTTAAGTTGTCTTTGTTTAAATTTATTTATACCATCAATAATAAATGTTTCGGTATTGATCGAGAATTCTTTAGAAAAACCTCGTTTAAGGACTTTCTCCCGCACGGAAGGAGAAGAAATACGAGCCAAGAGTGCATCAAGCCCGTTCTCGCCGTATTTGAAGCATTCTTCCAAAGCAACAAAAATCTCTTTTGCTACCGGGTCTTCAACTTCATGTATTGAAACCGCTACACGGAACTGCTCATACCACTCTTCATTCAGCGCAACAGCAATAAGTATAGATTGATCATCACAAGTTTTATTCTCTTTTTGCCGTAGATTATCAATTCCGGATAGATCGGATACAACAGAACTGTTGTTGAACCGGCGATAATCAAGCTGCACAGCCCGCAGATCAAGTGCAAATTCTTTTGCAATCATATCAAGAGCAGTACCCCGTGCAATATCCGAATCTAAAATATCCAAATATGGAAACAAGAAAGCAACACTCCGATATTTTCCTTCAGCAGTATTGAAAGAATACAATGACTGGGCGTATGACATAAGATAATTAAACTCTAATATATAGCTTTTTGTCGTCTCATGCAAGTATTTTTCTCCCATTTTCTGCAAAATTTCCGCCGGATCCTTGAAGTTCTTATCCGCCGTTATGACTGCTGAAGAAAGGGCGTTTTTCCGACAGGTAAAAATTGCTTTAACCGTCGCATTCCTCCCAGCACTATCACTATCAAAATACAGATGCACACGTTCCACCCAACGGCACAGCAGCTTGGCTTGCTCGTCTGTAAATGCGGTTCCCAGTGGAGCAACCGCATTGCTCACGCCGGCTTGATGAAGAGCGATAAGGTCCATATAGCCTTCGACAAGCACGGCTTCCTTTGCCGCACGCAAAGCGGCTTGCGCTTTGTCCATGCCGAACAAGAGCAAGCCTTTTTTGTAGCGCTCGGAATCGCCGGAATTGATGTACTTAGGCTCGCCGTTTCCGAGTATACGACCACCGAATGCCACGGTTTGTCCGTGCCGGTCAACAATGGGAAAGATGATTCTGCCGGAAAAGAGCGAGACTTGCGGATATTTTCTGGAGAAGAGGCCGGATAGCGCTAAAAATTCCGGCGAATAGCCCTTTTTGAGAAGGAATTCGTAAAGCCAATAGCGATCGGCAGGCGCAAAGCCAAGTTGGAATTGGTCTATTATTTCGCGCCGGATGCCGCGCTCGGTTAAATAGGAAAGCGCAGCGGCGCCGATGGGTTTTTCCGTTAAGATAGTGTGGAAGCTCCCTGTAACTCGGCGGTAAAGCTCATTGAGTTCTTCGACTCGGTTGTCCTTCTTTTTTTCTATCGGCGATTTCCCATAGTTGATTGGTACGCCGAAACGCCTCGCCAACAGTTCAATGGTTTCCGGAAAGGTCGTTTTTTCCATTTCCATAACAAAGTTTATGATGCCGCCTCCCTTCCTGCAGCCAAAGCAGTAGTATAGCTTACGCTCTTGATTAACCGAAAAAGAGGGCGTTTTTTCTTGGTGAAAGGGGCATAAGCCCACATATCGGTCGCTGCGTTTTTCAAGGCGGACATAGTCGCTTACCACACTAACCGCATCCAATTTGTCGATTAGTTCTTGGATACTTGATTGGGCTACCATAGGAAAAAATATACTAAAGCCGGACAGGTTTTTCCAGCATTTGTTCTTTCCCTGTAGGCGGCGGTGGATAAATACGGCGGCTTCAGGGTGCAAAGCCGCTTCTTGGGGCGTATCCTTGCACGTTCAGCCGTATCCTTTTTTAAGGCCGCTGC
>JAITAM010000084.1 GCA_031284085.1 Spirochaetaceae bacterium | reverse complement strand
GACTTTGTATTGATAAACGTTTTTAATCTTCAAGATGGATGCAGTATAACCGACACAAAAAAATCGTGCAAGAGCCTTTTGTAAAAATATGAACATTCTCAGCCGATGCCCACTCCCGACACCAGCACCGAAACTTAGAAACCCTCTGGCCAAACAGGTCAGACCTCTATTCTTGCCTTGTAGGCAGAAAGCCGTACGCCGCCCTTGATACAATGTCGAAAGTTTAGAACAGGCCGTGCCTGTCAGGAGCGAATCCCTTCATTTTTTATACAAATCCGCGGCACCCTTTTCTTGATGGCGCAGATAATCTCATAAGGAATAGTACCCAGCGTGTCTGCAATAACAGAGGCGCTGTCCGCATCACCACCAAAAATCGTTACCGGTTCTCCGCGGCGAATGTCCGTGTTTGGTCCCAAATCAACCATACATTGATCCATACAAATACGCCCAACGAGAGGATAAAACTTCTTCTTGATTAGAACCCGATGTTTTCCGCTTAAAAGCCGGGGCAAGCCGTCAGCGTAGCCGACAGGAATGGTCGCAATCTGCGTATCTTCAGGAGCCGTCCATGTCCGTCCATAAGAAATAGACTCGCCTGCACGAACCTTTTTGATAAAAATAATAGCACTACACATCTCCATAACCGGCTCCACCGGAAATCCGGGAATGGGCGAATAACCGTAGAGTACAATGCCCGGACGCACCATATCCTGATACGCCGCAGGATGCTGAATAACCGCACCGGAATTTGCCGCATGAACTATACCCGGATCAATACCGGCCTGTCGGATAGCTGCAACAGCATCGGCAAAAATGGATAATTGGTGGTTGGTGTATTGAATATCGGAGGGATCCTGAGAGTCTGAGACTGCAAGATGCGTGGCCGTGCCTGAGTATTCAAGAGCAGGGCTATTGGCAATATGTCGGGCAAGATTAAGAGCATCTTCAGGACGGCATCCTATACGTCCCATACCGGTATCAATTTTAAGATGCACCGAAATCTTCACCCCTATATTTGATGCGGTATAGACCAAACGGCTTATATCTTGATGTTCAGCAACAAAAGGGCTAAGCCGGTAAATAGCGATACGGCGCAGATCCTGCGGTGATGCAAGAGACAAGAATAAAATAGGGGCGGTAATACCGGCGCGTCGTAACTGTATCCCTTCTTCCACTCTCGCTATAGCAAAGCAGGCGGCGCCGGCGCTGAGAGCTGTGTTGGCTATCGCAACTGCACCATGCCCGTAAGCATCAGCTTTCACCGGAACACAAAGCAAAGGGTGCGTTCCCACTCGTTCTTGTACACATTTTATGTTATGCCGGAATTTGTCTAAATGAATAATTAGTTTTGTTACACGCATAAAGAAGAGTATATTTCTGTTGACAATCTTAGTAAACACCTCTAAACTTATTTAATAAACTAACCCACAATTTCGGGAGGATTTTTTATGGCTAAAGTAGAATTAAAAGGCATCGGCAAAGTGTATGAAGGTAATGTCCGTGCAGTGGACAATGCTAACATTCTTGTTGATGATAAAGAATTTGTCGTGTTTGTCGGCCCATCAGGCTGTGGTAAATCGACTACGCTTCGTATGGTTGCCGGCTTGGAGGACATTAGTGAAGGCGAGTTGTACATTGATGGTGAACTAATGAACGATGTTCCGCCTAAGGATCGGAATATTGCTATGGTATTCCAGAATTACGCTTTGTATCCGCACATGACCGTTTACGACAATATGGCATTTGGTCTTCGTATCAAAAAAGTCGATAAAGCGGAAATCGACCGGCGTGTCCACGAGGCTGCACGGATCTTGGATATTGAAAAGTTCCTCGACCGGAAACCAAAGGCGCTTTCCGGCGGTCAGCGTCAACGTGTCGCTGTCGGTCGTGCTATAGTCCGAAACCCTAAGGTCTTCCTTTTTGACGAACCGCTTTCCAACCTTGATGCAAAGCTCCGTGTGCAGATGCGTGCTGAATTGTCTGATTTGCACTTCCGACTCAATGCTACCATGATCTACGTTACGCACGATCAGGTTGAAGCTATGACTATGGCAAATAAAATTGTCGTTATGAAGGATGGTAAAGTCCAACAAATCGGCGCTCCGCTTGAATTGTACAACTTCCCCATTAACAAATTCGTTGCAGGATTCATCGGATCACCGCCTATGAACTTCCTCAGCGTCAAAGTAACAGAAAGCGGCGGTTCTATTCTTCTTGAAGAAGGTGCTTTCTCTATCAAACCGATACCGGCACATGCTGCAGAACTTAAAAAATACGTCGGCAAGGAAATATTCTTTGGTATTCGACCTGAAGATCTGCATTATGTTCCTGAGGGACCAAAAGAGAGTTCATTAAAGGTTAAAATAACGGTTGTTGAACCACTTGGTGCTGATACTACCCTCTGGCTTACTACCGGCACACAGTCTCTAGTTGCTCGTACAGAGCCGCAGTTCACTTTTAAGGTGAATGAAACGATCCATTTTATCCCCAAACTTGAAAAAGCTCGATATTTCAGCAAAGAAACAGAGCTTTCCATTCTGCCTAATGCAGGCGCATAACCTGTAGTAGTATAAGGGCTTGAGGAATCGTCATGAAAAGAACATTCTTGCATTCCTCAGCCCTTATTTTTCATCCTTCCTTTTTAATCTTCTGTTGTTTTTTTTCCATCATCACTTTCATTGAAGCGCAAGAATCCTCTCTTTTTACCGGAACAATCCCGGCTTTTGTACACACGCCCGGTTACGGTGAGGCATTTCGGTATCCTCAAGATACTGCTATCGGTTCTTTCGGCACAAAAAGCTTTCCCAAAGTTCCCTCCGCACTGTACAGCGAAGCACAGAAGATCCTAGGCGCATTGCTCAATGCGAATCCGGATGAACCGGCTTTGACCCCGCTCAAGGAACGTGATAACGGCAGCTCATTGGATGATTTATACACAACAATTAAATCTTTAGGCGCACGGAATTTTCGTATAGGCGAAGGGCGTGAAGAAGCCGACGGGTCTTTTTCTTTCGTGTTCCGGTTTATGAGTGCCGATCGCTCTGTTACAGGTGAGTTGTACTGCATCATGGTAGATGAACAGTGGCGTCTTGATGATATTGTACTTGACGATGTACAAGAAATAGTCCCAGAGGATCCCCTTTCTTTCAATAAAGAACGTTATTCTGGTATATCCAACCGGTAATTCTCACGCACTTTTTATAATTTTGCAAAGAGCGCCGATACATAATGTATTATGATACGGAAAAAATGTTTGTATGGTATTTTTTTGCTAAGTACTCTTGCGCTTTTGTCTGGGCAGGAGCAGTCGCTCTCTACAGATGCGAATCTACTCATAATGAAAGAAGATGTACGTATAGAACAACAGGATGACGGAGGTTTTCATTTGTTTATACGCAAAAAAGCAGGGATTGAATCGGTGCTTATGGCGGATTCGACAAGGGATCCTTCGCTGCAAGCGCCTAATTATACATATCGCGTTACAGAGTGGAATCCTATAAACGGCGATGAAGTGCGGATATTGGACGGAAAACCTTTATATGGTTCAAAAAGTCTAGGCTGGTCAATCATTGATTCTACGCCGGAGGATGATGAACAGTTCGGGTCTGCCTTTCATTTGTTCATTCCTCATATCGTTACTTACGGGTATGAAAACACGCGGCACGGAGACCTGTCTATTACGGACGGTTCTTATTTTAACCTGCGTGCTTTTGCGCTTCCTTTTGCCGATTATTCAGGCCCCTTTGAAGATAATCCTTTTACTTTGCAGATAACTCAAAAAGTAGCGGAAGAAGAGCCTCAGCCTGAGGGGAATTTCATACCGGATGCTGTTGATTCGTTCCGTGATATAGCCTCTTCTGGGAACGGTATGCTGGTCTGGGCAAACGATCCTGATGAGTTGGTTGACAGGATACGGCGTATTATGGAGCGTGAGAAAGGAAAATCACTTGATTTGGCGTTGTGCATTGACACGACAGGCAGTATGAGCCGCTACATTGCTGCAATCCGCAGGTTGCTCATTCCTTTATTCAAGGACATGATCGGTGATTTCCTTGATTTTCGTATTGCTATGGTTCTTTATAAGGATTACCGCGATCTTTACATTACTCGGATTGTTCCTTTTACCAGAGACTTTGTTGCTTTTCAGCAGATATTAAACAGCCTTACAACTGGAGGGGGCGGCGTCGACATTCCGGAAGCGGTCTACGAGGCGCTTTATGACGGTGCGATTAGACTAAGCTGGGAAGCGCCTGAGAGGCTTATGATACTGATAGGCGATGCGCCTGCGCACCCTTCCCCCAAAGGAAACATCTCCAAGGATAGTGTTGATCAGGTGGTTGCCAAGCAAGGCATCACAGTACACGCCATAATACTACCGCAATAATGCTTTACAGCCGCTCTTAGTGCTTGTAGTCTTCCTCGTTTTCAAAACGGCGGCCACAAGAGTACAAGCATCTTTTCCTCTCCTGAGGCCTTGAGGTCTGACCTATCCCGCTCATTGGAGTACCTTCAGCTCTGACTTCAAGATTGTGTCATCCACGAAAGAGATAATTCCTGTAATTCCGTGTTCCCGATGATATGCTCCGCTGTACTTCCATTCACGAGGTTCTTTTACAAGCCCGGCTTCAACAGGGTTCTGATCGATGTAGTTATACACAGCCCAGAAGTCCTGCTCGTCCGTTATCACTCGTGAATAGAACCTATCTCCCCAGAAATGTCCAGTTTTGTGGTTCATTTTGTTCCAGCGGATCGCAAATACCATCTTAATCCATTTCAATATCTCAGAAAGGCTTTGTCCTTCGGCTGGGGTAATAAGAAAATGGAAATGGTTAGACATGATACAAAAGTTCCAAAGCTTGAATTTGAAACCTTTTACCGTTAACGCTTCCTCAACTATGGCGAGGAACAGCTCTTTCATCTTATCGGGATCGAGTTCAAAGAGGAACCGATTAACTACCGAGAAGATATAATAGGTGAGGCCTAAATCAGT
>JAITAM010000047.1 GCA_031284085.1 Spirochaetaceae bacterium | reverse complement strand
ATGAATTAGACCCTAAAGAAGACAAAGAACGCCTTATCGTGGTTATTGCAGAAGCAAAAGAACGCTACGACTTTGAGGTGCCTACGTTTTGTATTATGGGCAACCACGTCCATATCCTTATTACTCCTGCTGCGGGTGAAAGTCTGTCTCAGATAATGAAATGGATAAAGCAAGTCTTTGCTGTGCGATGGAATAAGAAGCATAACACAACAGGACATTTTTGGGGAGACAGGTTCTGGAGTAGAGAGATTAAGGATGAGAAGGATTTCTGGGCAGTCTTTGAGTATATAGAGCAGAACCCTGTAAAAGCAGGATTGGTAGCGAAAGCGGAGGACTGGGAGTACAGTGGGGCATATCATCGTTCTCATGGAATAACTCTGATAGTGTCTGAGGTAACGCAGAAGTTCTGGGATAACTTCCACGCTAGGCTTCAACTTTAAGAGCTGAGCTGCGTGGGGTCTGTCCCCTTCCTGCCATAGAGGTTGTTTCAAGGGTCTGAAATAGGCTGTTTCAAGGGTCTGATATAAGTCGTATCAAGGGTCTTATCTATCCCGCTTCTTGCAAGCAAAAGCCGAAAAGTCGTACCTCTGCTTCTGTTACAACAACCTTTGAAACAGGGCTACCTGCAAGGGTCAGACCTCCAGAAACAGGCTGTGCCTGTTAGTGGTGGGGACGATGACGCTGCCGATTAAATACCGGCTTTTCCGTAGATTGGCGTAGGCAATCAGAGTAGCAAGCTTGCTCTATAATAATACCGTGCTCCTTGAAAATAAGACGCACAGCCTTATCCAAATTAACACGCGGAGGACTCATGGGAAGAATAAAGTGCCGTGCAGCATGAAAAACCGATTTGTATGTTTCGTCCTCATCGTTATGCCAATCGGTTGTATCGTTAAGATAATCCCGCACTAAAGCAGCAAGATCCGCCCCCGGCTCCTCTGCAGCAATATTCGACAAGGTGCTGAGATAGCGGGTGCGAAAATCGGCTCGTTCTTGCATTAAGAGAGCTGCGCTGTGCTGTAAATATATGTACAAATCAAGTGAGTTGAGCTTATCAACAATCTCCCCTGCACTGGATGAATGAATGATCTTAAACAATTCTTCGGTACGCCGTGAAGCGGAAACCGTAGCAAGCAATGCCGCCTGTTGCTGTATCTTCTGTTTTAGCTGCGCCGGTAACTTAAAATCGGTCAAAACGCTGTACTTAACCGCCCGAATCATCCGTACAGGATCCTCTTGAAATATTGTTGCTAAAGGAATTATGGGCCTGATACGTTTTTCTTGAATATCTCTAAGTCCGTCGACGTAATCCACTATAAGTTCATCAATAGGCTCATAAAAAAGAGCGTTTATGGTAAAATCACGGCGAAGCACATCCTCTTCTATAGTGCCGAAAACATTACCGGTACTGCCTTCTTTCAGAGAGCGAAACGTACATACTTCAAAGATTTTATTGCTTAATGTTACATGAACAAGGCGGAACCTCTGGCCTATGATCCGCGAGTTATGGAACAGCTTCCTAATCTGTGAGGGAGTGGCATTACTGACAATATCAAAATCTTTAGGCTTGAGCTTTAAGATCAAATCGCGTACCGCTCCACCGACTATGTATCCTTCATAGCCGGCTTGCCTAAGCCGTTTTATAATAAGCACTGCATCAGTATCTACAAAAGCGGCGTCAATACCATGTTCATCGGAGGTGTATACAACAGCTTTTTTAACCAATGTCCCATCTTCCTGAGCAGAATAACGAAATCGCAAACAAATCCCCTACTTCCCGGTCTCGCAATGACGGAGAATCCAGTTTAATAAATTTTCAGTAACTTCTTCCCGGTTAGTCTCGTTCAAAGTCTCATGCCGCGCATCCGGATACAGCACAAATTCCAGATCCTTTATGCCGCGTTCACGGTATACATTCACCAGCGCCGTAGGACTTATTCCCATATCGCCGACAGGATCCGCACTGCCTGAAAAAATATATAAAGGCAAGCCAAGAGGTATGCCTTCTATACACTCAGGGCGGTGTATTTTACTAATCAGTACGCTTAAATCACGGTAAAAACCGGCGGAGCAAAGATTATGGCAAAGAGTATCCGCTACATACCGGTCTACTTCATCTTTATCGCGGGAAATCCAATCAAAGGCGGTGCGCACCGGCTTAAAAGCTTTGTTAAAAGCGCCGTCCATCAATGCGCGTGCAAGCTTTGATTTACCGCGTGGACCTGTCAGAAAAGCTATAGCGCGCATAATCGGTGCGCCGATGCGGACTCTAAAACCATCAGGCCCTCGCGTCCCCGATAAAATACAGCCGGAAAGAGGATAATTATAATGTTCAATATAATTCTGTACCAAAAGAGAACCCCACGAATGTCCCATAAGGAAAAAAGGTTTGTCCGGATGCAGCTTTTTTATACTCCGGTTGATACAGTCAATATCTGCGGTAACTCGTGTGTTACCATTCACGTCAGCACAATGTCCAAGAAGCCCGCCGTGTGCAGCATCGTTTATCGAAGGATCGGCGGTTTTGCCATGCCCTCGTAAATCGGCAGCCCATACTTCAATACCGGCGCCAGTACAAAGCCGTGTAGCAAAGCGATTGTAGCGCTCGGAATGTTCTGCCATACCGTGGACAATCTGCACAACAGCAACCGGTACTTGTTCCGGTATCCAGCGCCTCATAAAGAGCTTGGCTCCATCATCGGCACTAATCCATAGCTCTTTTTGTTCTTGTACTTTGTTCATTGGAGCAAGTATACCCGTACTAAGGGGGTTTTGCAAGGGCATTAGGCTAACGGCTTTATGCGCTTTTCCTGACTTATCTGCTGGAGTTTCTCTAAGGTTTCCTCCGATAAAAAGTGTTCCATGCTGCAGGCGTCTTTTTCAGCAATTTCCGGGCTGACTCCAATAACATCCCGCAGAAAAATGGTCAAGAACCGATGCCTTTCTCGTATCGCCGCCGCACCGGCTATGCCTTTTTCCGTCAACTGTACTGTACTGTAATGTGCATGGTGCAAAAAGCCTTGGCTTTCCAATGTCTTCAAGGCATTAAGTACCGAAGGTTTTGAAACTTTCAATCGAACGGCAATGTCGGTTACCCGCACATCACCTTCGTCAGCAAGGAAACTAATCATTTCAAGGTAATCTTCTAAAGATTGAGTCATAACAGTATAAAGAGCAGAGATCAGAGGGGAGTGCCTGACACAGCCGCTTGAACTTCTTTATAAATAAAACAAACGGTATGGCAGCACGTATGACAGACAGCGTGCGTGAGGCTTTTTCCTCCGGCCACAAGACTCAAAGGCTTTACCTCTCTCTCCCTGCTCTTCATTTTCCTCCTTTATGCACACCAGGCATTTTCCACGCCGGTATGGGTTTTTATTGAAGATAGTACTGAAGGAGCAACTTTAATCTGAGAGGCGGCACGGATAACCGTTTCTTTGCCCTGTAGCGGAACGTGAATAAACACCGCACAAGCGCCGTCTCTGCCGACTAGACAATCATAGAGCGCAAGCAGTTCATCGTCGTGATCTGCTGCGTGTTCCGTAAGCCGGATGTGTAGTTCATGGTAGTCGACCGCCGCCGGATGAGACGATTGCTTTTCGGCAGCTTCTTGCAGTTTTTCAATATCAAGTACTTCATCAACGAGAAAGCCGGGGCGATCCCGTTTTTGGTTTCGATCCATAGAGCCGCGCACCGCAACAACCGTATCGACTACAAATTTTTCACGCATCTTTACCCATGTCTTGGGGAAACAGGTCAGCTCAAGTATGCCGTGGTAATCATCAAGGGTAATATACGCCATTGGGTCGCCTTTTTTTGTAACAATGGCCTTAATCTCTTTAACTATCCCGATGACGGTGTAAGGACCGCTTGCAGCTTCATCCAGTTTGGAAAGGTTAAGGGTTGCATACTGCTCCCAAGATGCCCTGTAAGCATCCATGGGGTGGCCGGAGAAATAGAAGCCTAAGTATTCCTTTTCTTGCTGCAATTTCTCAGACCGCTCAAATTCCGGTAGGTCTTTATAACGGAACAACGCGCTGCCCTTTTCTTCAAGCTCATCAAAAAGACTTGACTGTCCACATTCACGATCGTCCTTTTGAGACTGGGCGAATTCAACCGCCTGCTCCATGTTTGCTTTTAAGGCGGCGCGGGTCATACCAAAGCAGTCGAAAGCGCCGGTTAAAATAAGGATTTCAATAACTTTCTTGCCGACAGTCTTAATATTGACCCGCTGAAGGAAGTCTATAAAATCTTTGTACGGCCCTTCCTTTCGGCATTGAACTATTTCCTGCGCCGGCCCCTCGCCAAGCCCTTTAATACCGAGGAATCCATAGATAATCTTTCCTTCGGCCACAGAAAAATAGACTTCCGAACGGTTAATATCGGGCGGCTCAACAATGATACCGAGTTTGCGCGCCTCTTCAATATAAAGAGGAAGCCCGTCTGTACTATAAATCTCGTTACTTAAGTTTGCAGCCATGAATTCGGCTGGAAAATTCGCCTTGAGATAGGCGGTCTGATAGGCAATAAGAGAATAAGCGGTTGCATGGCTCTTATTAAAACCGTAGCCGGCAAAAGGGATCAGTATTTCAAAAATCCGGTCGGCATCGGCCTCTTTGAAACCGCGGCTCTTTGCACCGGTAATAAATTTCTCTTTTTCCTTAATCATAACTTCAATCTTTTTCTTTCCCATGGCGCGCCTCAAAATATCGGCTTGCCCAAGACTGTAGCCGGCAATTTCCTGCGCTACCTGCATGACTTGTTCTTGGTACACGATAACGCCGTAGGTTTCTTTAAGAATGGATTCAAGACAAGGGTCAGGATAGACAATTTTCTGCTTGCCGGACTTAGAATCAATGTATTGGGGTATATAATCCATGGGGCCGGGGCGGTACAGAGCGTTCAAAGCGATAAGGTCCTCGATTTTGGACGGCTGCGCCTGCCTGAGTATGTTCTGCATACCACCGGATTCAAACTGGAATATGCCTGCGCTTTTACCCTCACCCAGCATCTTGTACGTAACCGGATCAGTTTCCGATATTTGCTCTATAGAAAAGTTTAGATACTTCCCCCCGCGGCGGCGGATAAGGTCAGTGGCGTTCTTGATGAGGTCAAGGGTCTTTAGTCCAAGGAAATCCATTTTAACAAGCCCGCGATCCTCTATCATGTCCATAGTAAATTGCGTTGCGGTGGATTTAGATTTGGGGTCCCAGTAGAGCGGAACGTAATCGACCAGATCGGTTTTGCCAATAACAATGCCTGAAGCGTGAATACTTGAATGGCGGTTTTTACCCTCCAGTTTCCGGGCTACTCTAAAGAGTTCCGGATAGCGGTTTTCCCATTCTTGAAGTTTCGGTTCTTGTTCAAAGGCATCTTTGAGCGTTATTTTGGGGTTTTCAGGCACCAGCTTGGCTATTTGATTTGATTCATCAAGGGGAATGTTGAGGACGCGGGCAACATCCTTGATCACCGCACGAGCTTTAAGCGTTCCAAAGGTGATAATCTGTCCGACACGCTCTTGACCGTATTTCTCGGTAACGTATTTTATAACCTCGCCGCGGCGCTCGTAACAAAAATCTACGTCAAAATCAGGCATGGATACTCGTTCCGGGTTCAGGAAACGCTCAAAGAGCAGGTTATAGTGCAGGGGATCAATGTTGGTAATGCCTATGGCATAGGCGACTATGGAGCCTGCGCCGGACCCGCGCCCAGGGCCGACAGGAATATCGTGCTGTTTTGCCCAGTTGATAAAATCGGCGACAATCAAAAAATAACCGGTGAACTTCATGCTGATAATAACGTCCAGTTCGTATTCCGCACGCGTCTTGGCTTGCGGATTGTCCCCGTAGCGGTCTTTAATGCCATCCATAGTGATAGAGCGCAGGTAGTCCTCGGCGCTCGCAAAAGATGCGGGAATGGCAAAATCAGGCAAGAGGGGGCCGGGCTTGGGGATCTGGACACAGCAGCGCTGCGCAATGTTTATTGTATTCTCGACTGTTTCAGGGTATTCCGGAAAAAGGGCTGCCATTTCATCGCCGGTCTTGAAGTAAAATTCTTGGGAGTCGAAGCGGAGCCGCCTCTCGTCATCACGCTTTTTTCCTGTGGAAATGCAGAGCAGAATGTCTTGCACTGCGGCGTCTTCTTTTTCGAGGTAGTGTATGTCGTTGGTTACCACAAGCGGTATGCCGTTGCGCTTTGCAATGTCTATGATAATCGGGTTTGACTGTTTTTGCGCTTCTATGCCGTGATCTTGCAGTTCAAGGTAAAAGTTGTCCTTGCCGAAGACGGTTTGAAACCACAATGCCCTATGTTCTGCCTGCGCCGCCTTTCCGTCAAGGATAAGGCTGGGTATTTCGCCTGCGAGGCAGGCCGAAAGGCAGATAAGGCCGTCATGGAATTTCATCAAAAGCTCAGCGTCCATGCGCGGTTTGCTGTAAAACCCTTGTGTAAAGGAATACGAGGAGAGTTTTATTAAGTTGCGGTACCCTTGTTCCGACTGTGCAAGCAGAATGAGGTGGTAGTATTTATTGGTGTACTCAGAGCCGCTTTTTTCAAAGCGTGAGCCGGGCGCCATATAAAATTCGCTGCCTATGATGGGGTTGATACCGTATTTACGGCAGGCGTCTGCGAATTTAAGGACGCCGAACATATTGCCGTGGTCGGTTATGGCAAGGTGTTTCATGCCTAAGGCGGCTGCTTTTGCAGCCAAAGTTTCTACCGATGCTGCTCCGTCAAGCAAAGAAAAATCCGTATGGACGTGGAGGTGAACAAAATCTCTCATAAGCTCTATGATAACGGCAAAAAGTGCTTTATGCAAGACTTTACAGGCCAGCCTGTTTCAAAGCTTCGGCGTTGTATCAAAGGCGCAGTACGACTCTTCGTCTGATGGAAGGCGCTAAGGGGTCAGACAGGCCAGCCTGTTTCAAAGCTTCGGCGTTGTATAAAAGGCGCAGTACGACTCTTCGTCTGATAGAGGGCGTTAGAGGGACAGACAGGCACGGCCTGTTTCTAAGTTCTCGGTATTGTATCGGGAGCAGCAGGCCAGTCTGTTCTATAGTTTCGGTATTGTATTGGGGGTCAGACCTCCCCTGCTGGGGGTCAGACCTCCCTTGCTGGGGGTCAGACCTCCCTTGCTGGGGGTCAGACCTCCCTTGCTGGGGGTCAGACCTCCCTTGTTGAGGGTCAGACCTCTCTTGCTGGGGGTCAGACCTCTCTTGCTGGGGGTCAGACCTCTCTTGCTGGGGGTCAGACCTCTCTTGCTGGGGGTCAGACAGGCCAGCCTGTTTCTAAGCTTCGGCGTTGTATCAAAAGCGCAGTACGACTCTTCGTCTGATAGAAGGCGTTAAGGGGTCAGACCTCAAAAAAAAAGTCTGCCGGTTGCATACGGCAGACAAGGAGATCTTGAAAAAAGCCTGCCGATACGGACGACAGGCAAGGAGATCTTAAGGAACAATAGCTGAAAAAACAGGACACCAAGGCCCGTATTGCCCTGATCCGTTTTCAATACGGATACAAAAATAAGCGGTCTTTCCCGAGTCGTTAGGCTCGAAATTGACAATATCCTTTTTCCGCTTGGTGGAGAAGACTATCGGCAAGTCTTCAGGCTCGCGAGGGATCGTCATAATATCCCTGCTGGCCGGCGTCAATCCGGGGGGCGGCAAAAGACCGTAACGCACCTGATAACGCAAATCCGTATCAGGATTGGCAAGCATTTCCGTTCCCTCAGCGTACTTATAGTGAAGGATCAGCATCGCTGTTCCGGAACGCCCTATCTCTGCGGTCATTTGCGCTTTAGGCGTCCCCCTTCTGCTTCTTGTGGGATCAGGTGCTTTGAGAAGCAGGCTCGTAAAATCCTCCTCTACAAGAGGCGGGATTTTCAAGTACCGATCTTTAATGTAGCGCATTTTCTGAATCAAATCGCTAAAAATACGCTGACACTCTGTGGTAACTGCCGGAGTGCGGTCTGCTGAAAGAGCGGTTTGCAGTATAGCTTGCGCTTTATCAAAAGCCGCCGACAGTTCTGTTACGTCTACTGGCGGTATTCCCCATGCGGTGCCTTGCTTTTCAAAAATCTCAATCCACAGGCGCGACATGTTGATCTGATTTTGACGGGACCCGGGGACCCAATCTGCCATGATTACCTCCTTTATAAAAAACATTATTAGCCCAGTGGCTTAATCTCACTAAAAAAGAACGCTCCTGCTCGGAAAACCCATCTTTTTCTCCCAAAGAAGCGTTCCCATTCTCAAAAGGGCTTGCCTCCGCCTTAGGCGGGAGAGGGTCAGGGTCAGTCGAGAAGAGAGCGTTTAACTCTTCCTCCGTAGCAGGCGCATTTGTTATATAATGTTCTTTGATATACAACAGTTTTTCTTGCAGAATATCAAAAACACGCTGGCATTGAGCTGTAACTTCTGGGCTTCGTGCTACAGAACGAACGTACTGTAGAGTCGCAGATGCTTTATCAAAGCACGCCGATAATTCCACCTGGTCGGCAATGGGAACGCCCCATTTCTCTTCCTCTTTTCTAAAGGCAGAAAGCCATCTCTTCGTCATAGTAAGCTGTTTTACTCGCGATTCAGGCAGCCATTGTACCATAATTTCTCCTCTTCATTATAAAAATTCTTTAACTTTTTAGTTCGTTTTCTTGGGAAAATGGCGTATTTTCCTAAGCGGATGCTCCATTTTCCCGGGAAAATAAAGTATTTTCCCAAGCAAATGACTTATTTTCCACAGCGGATGACTCATTTTCCACAGCGGATGACTCATTTTCCACAGCGGATGACTCATTTTCCACAGCGGATGACTCATTTTCCGCAGCGGATGACTCATTTTCCCGGAAAAATGCTCCATTTTCCCGGAAAAATACGCCGTTTTCCCCAAAGGCTTATTTTCTTCCCGCAGCCAAAAAGGTATTTTAACCAGTTAATCGGCTGTTTTTTTCAACCAAGAATCCCATCGGCAAAGGATTAACCCCTCTTTTAAGGGCTTGCGGGGCAAGCTCCCTCATCTAAAGATTTTCCTCTGCATTTAAGGTCTCAAGGTTCTCCCAAACCAAGCTTTTTTATAAGGCTTTGAAGGGCAATTTTTCTAATCGAAACACGCTGCCCCTGTTTTCAAATTCCACCCCAAAGAAAAACCTGCAAAACCTCTCAGCACGGCGCACCGGCAAAGGTCTAAAACCATAGGAACTATATGTAGTAGTATTACACTACCCGTTCATTCTTTGTCAATATGCAAACTCTTTTACCTAAATGTTTTTATTTGAATATATACACCATTTAGGCGCCGCATAAGTGCAAATTTCCGCCCCA
>JAITAM010000194.1 GCA_031284085.1 Spirochaetaceae bacterium | reverse complement strand
TGAATAAAGAGCGCCGTATCAAATTTTGTCTCTAAATAAGAGGGCGGCAGCGCTGCATAAAGTAGCGTTGCCGCTCGTTGTTTATGGTCGTTAAAACTGTTCGGATGCCGCAGCTATTATATGTTCGTTTTTGGGCGTTCAATGCCCAAAAACGCAGCCGTTTTGTTTCACTGTTCCCCTGCCCAAGCCTTATATACTCGCTCCAGCACACCTTTTTCTGCTCAGCGGTTAAATAGACATAAATTACATGGCAGTACAAAAAGATTTAGGTAAACTTCGCCACTTATCCCCGATGTTTAGGGAGCAATGATACTATAAGCATATAGTGTTTTTTAGTAAGTTTCATACTTATGCTATCTGTCTTTAAGTCCGATTTCCAGCTCCTAGTATTTGAACTCACTTTCACCTATGAATTCCCGCAAAATGCTCTGCCCCGGCACGTATTGCGGCGGTATAGGAGCAAAGTTTTCAAGAAAGGACAGCAGACGCACCGCTTCGGCATACTCAGGAACATTCGGCTTAACCGAATGGAGAAGCGGCTCTGCATAGAACTTCAGCACCGCAAGCTCATAAGTTAAAGCAGAGTTAAAAGCTGCATCTGCGCCATTCTGGAAAGGGAAAATATGTTTCTGTTCACCACGCCGAACACTTGGCCACATCTTAATAGTGGCGGCCGCGCTGTTTCCTCGGAACTGGTAATCCCGCACTATACGGCGCAAGAGCCGATTATCACTGGTCGGAATCCGGTTGTGATCGTCAAGGTTGAGCTGCGTTAAAGCGGAGATATAGAGTTTGAACTTAAACGCGGGGTCTATTTCAGGCGTCAAAGCATCGTTAAGACCGTGTATACCTTCAAGGATCAGCACGGTCCGCTCGCTAAGCCGTATCTTCTTTTTGCCGGTTTCACGGCGCTTACTGGACTTAAAGTCAAAATCCGGCAGAGTTACCTCTTCACCCCGAAAGAGAGCAAGAAGCTGCTCGTTCAAATACGGCACATCCAAAGCTTCAAGACATTCAAGGTCAGGCTCGCCGTTTTCATCATAAGGCACATGATCCGCTCCCCGGTAATAATCATCAAGGCTTATAGAAACCGGCTGTATACCCAAGACTTTAAGCGCAATAGAAAGTTTTTTTGATGTGGTAGTCTTACCGGAACTTGAAGGGCCGGCGATTAACACAATTTTAAGCCTATCTTTTTTTGCGTAGATTTGGTCTGCAATCTCCGAAAGCTTTTTATCCTGAAACGCTTCCGAAAGACCAATGTATTCTTTAATCACCTTCCTGTGCTGCGATACAAGCCGGTTCAAATGCCCCACAGCCTGCACCCCCATAAGCTGCCCCCATTTCTTATACTCGTTGTATACCGAAAAAATAACCGGCAAGTCCTCAAAAGGATCAAGGCTCATGCCCCGTCCAAGCCCCGGAAACAAAAGGAGAAAACCGTGCCGGTATGGCATAAGATCAAAAGTTCTGATCATACCTGTCTTTGGGACCAAAGGCTCAACGTAAAGATCAACAAAATCATCGCAAATGTTTACCGGCACAGTCGATTCACTGCGTTCATCAAAGAGAAGTTTCGTGTCGATCTGTCGGTTTTGTTCAAACAGTAAAAGCGCCTCGCTGTATGAGAGGAGGCTGCGGCGTATGGGAATGTCCGCTTTCACCAGCGCCTGCATTTTAGCTTTGAGCTGTGTAAGCAATGCGCTTAACTCCTCCTTTGGCGGCGTTGTGCTTTCTGCAAAAGTATAGTAGTAACTGTTTCCCAAAGAGTGTCCGATATAAAGGCGCAACTGTGGGAAGCTCCTGCGCACCGCAACGGCCAACAAGAACGCCAAAGAGCGTCTGAAGACCGTCATACCTTCAGGCGAGTCGAGGGCTACCAAAGTCAATGTTGCGTTTACCTCGAGGCGTGCCGACAAAGGCAAAAGCGCATTATTTACCTTGAGGGCAGCCGTATCAAGCGTATCAATACCCGCCTGTTCCAGCACCATCTCTGCACAAGTCCCAAAAGGACATTCTACGGTCCTTCCGTCTAAGAAAGAAATACGTATGCTCATACTAATCCTTCTCCTTCATTAGTAAGGAATAAAGCCCATAAAGGCTTAGCTCTTACGATAACTGGAAACAGAGAAAAGAGCAATGGCGCTTACAGGCACGCTTGCTTCTAAGCTTTCGATGTTCGGTACTGGTACCGGAACGGCCTACGGCTTTTTGCCTACAGGAAACAACCTCAGGTCTGACCTAATTCACTGGAGTACCTTCAGCTCTGACTTCAAGATTGTGTCGTCCACGAAAGAGACAATCTTTGTAATCCCGTGTTCCCGATGATAAGCCCCGCTGTACTTCCATTCACACGGTTCTTTTACAAGCCCGGCTTTAACAGGATTTTGATCAATGTAGTTATACACATTCCAGAAGTCTTGCTCGTCCGTTATTACCCGTGAATAGAACCTATCTCCCCAGAAATGTCCGGTCTTGTGGTTCATTTTGTTCCACCGGATCGCAAATACCATCTTAATCCATTTCAATATTTCAGAAAGACTTTGTCCCTCTGCTGGAGTGATGAGAAAATGGAAATGGTTAGACATGATACAAAAGTTCCAAAGCTTGAACTTGAAACCTTTTACCGTTAATGCTTCCTCGACTATGGAGAGGAATAGTTCTTTCATCTTATCGGGATCGAGTTCAAAGAGAAAACGATTAACTACCGAGAAGATATAATACGTGAAGCCTAAATCAGTGCGGCCTCGTGGCGAATAGTGCGAAGACATGGTACATAG
>JAITAM010000171.1 GCA_031284085.1 Spirochaetaceae bacterium | reverse complement strand
TGCAGGCTCAGCCTTGAGGGTTGCTAGCCTTTGACAGAACCTATCATCACACCTTTAATGAAATACTTCTGAACAAAGGGGTAAATAATGATAACAGGCACCATAGTAATTACAATGAGAGCGTACTTGATCACCGCCGCAGCTTCCGCAAGACGAAGCTGAGCTTCTGGATCGGAAATTGTGGATGGATCAATCTGGGTAGCCATGAGAATATCTCTAAGATATATCGTCAAAGGATAGAGGGATTTTGTGTTGAGGTAGATCATCGCATTGAAATAGGAGTTCCAATGTCCCACGCCGTAGAAAAGCACCAGTACCGCAATAATCGCTTTTGAAAGAGGCAGTACAATCCGCACGTAATACATAATGTCGCTGCATCCGTCTATCTTTGCCGCATCAAGCATCTCAGCGGGAATACTGTTCTGAATAAAAGTGCGGGCAATGATCATGTTGTACACGCCTATAGCGCCGGGAATGATCAGCGCCCACGGCGTGTTAATCATCTGCAGATTCCGCAGCAAGATGTAAGACGGGATCATACCGCCGTTGAAAAACATGGTAAAGGTAAAGAGGAGCATAATGCCGTTGCGCCCCGGCAGATCGGAGCGGGAAAGGCAATAGGCGGTAGTCATGGTCATAATAATATTTATCAGCGTCCCGAATACCGTATACAAAATAGAGTTGCGAAACCCTATCCATATCGAACCGGTATTAAACACCGTCTTGTATCCTTCAAGGCTAGGTTCTACCGGCAGCAGAACAACACGTCCCGCTTGAACAGCGGAGCCTTTGGAGAAAGATGCCGACAAGACAAAAATACATGGGTAAAGAACGATAATAAAGAACAGAGTTAGAACAACGGTAATAACCACATAAAAAACCTTGTCGCTTGTGCTGCTTTTTTCCCAGATACTCTTCATGGTCTTCTCCTAAAATATGCCGTTTCCATTGAGTTTCTTGCTGCCCCAGTTTGCAGTCATGAGCAGAAGGAAGTTAATAACCGAGTTGAACATACCGATAGCCGCAGAGAGTGAGAAATCGTTGATGCCGCTGGCAAGCCCGACTTTGTACACATACGTTGAAATAACCTCGCTGAAGTTGATATTCAGGCTGTTCTGCATGAGCAGCGTCTTTTCAAAAGCTATGTTCATAAGGCTGCCGACCGCAAGGATGAGCATGATGCTGGCTGTCGGCAGAATACTGGGTATATCAACGTAGAGTATCCTTTGAAATCGGGTCGCCCCATCCACCAAAGCCGCTTCATGCAAAGTCGGGTCTACATTGGCAAGAGCCGCAAAATAGATAATCGACCCATAGCCTGTGCTTTGCCAGACGCCGGACCAGACGTAAATATGCTTGAAGTTTGTTCCCACCGCAAGAATATCCGGCGGCATATTCTGGGTAAGATGCAGAAAGAGTGCGCCGTAAAGCCCGTTGCGGTTATTCAGAACCTGAAAGATAAGCCCTACCATAACAACTGTGGAGATAAAGTAAGGGATATAGGTTATGGTCTGTATCACCTTTTGATACGGTTTGTTAGGCAGGGCATTGAGAAACAAGGCAAAAATAATAGGAATAGGAAAGCTAACCAGCAAGCTGTAGAAAGACAGGGTAAGAGTATTGGTCAGCACTTGGGTAAATTTATAGGACTGAAAGAAACGCCTAAAATTATCAAATCCTACCCACGGACTCTTAAAGATACCCAAAGCAAAATTGTACTTCTTGAAGGCTATTGATAGTCCGACCATAGGGCCGTAAGCGAAAATCAATAGATACGCTAGAGGAATCAGTAAAAGCAGATAGATTTGCCATCGCGCCCGTATATTCATTGCTAATTTCAACCCACGCACCCGTAAGGACCGCGGATTGAGCGGTGCTTTTGTATACATACTCTCCCCCTGTTTGTCTCAATCCCCGCATCCGCGAGGACTGTGATTACTTTACCCGATCAAAAGCCGCTTGAGCGGTGCTAATCCACGTCTGAAGACCTGCGCTGTTAAGATCCCGCAGATAGTTGTTCCATTGCGTATCGTTGTTGATGTCTCTGTTCCCAATCGTGAATTCAGCTATAGCTTGAAAGACGTACTCGCTAACATTGATAGTCGGCTCAGCAATCTTTTCAGCCTCAGCCGCCGTATACTTGAGCGGGGACGGCAGAATATGCTCAGGATGGGCGTTGAGGTTGTACTGATAATTATAACCATTGACCATAGCCGCATAGGAATTGGGATTGTAGGGAGCTTGCAGGCTGCCTCGAGTATTGCCTTGCTGCATGGAAGCGTAGCGAGGTCCCTGATTGTGCCAGAATTTGTTGGACGGTGCATTCCAAATATCCGTCATTTCAACAATGGACAGGCTAGGATAAATCCCCATAGCAACATAAGCATTGGTGTCTTGAGCCAGCACCTTAGGATCACGCGTCCAGTCAACTCCTTCTTCACCAAAGCGCTGGATGATCGATAAGGTATGCTCAAACATGGAGTCCATTACCTTAAACGCCAAATCAGGGTTTTTACACTTTGCAGTGATAAAGGTGGTAGAGTTCGGCACAAAACCGGTATAGGGGCTGTAGGCAATTCCTGCGGGGCCTTTGAAAGGCGCAATCATACGCAATTCGGCAAAGTTAGCGTTCTTATCGACTGATGCTTGCGGCCAGTTACTCAAAGAGCCTGATGTGGTGAGCGCCACAATCGCCGGATTATTGTTCAGTTCTGCACGGAATTGCTGCTGATCGTTGGTAAAGATCGATGCGGAAAGCACGCCGTCTTTGTACAGAGTATTGAGGTACTGGAGAGCCTTACGGAAATCAGGCTCGGTAAAAGGAGCGATAACCTTTTTCCCTGTAGCATCAAGGGTAAGTCCGGGTGAGGAACTACTTTGAGTATAGAAAATAAAGGAATTGATCAATGCACAGATGGGGTTTTCTCCGTAGGTTCCACGGAACCAGCCTGAAATACCGATTTCGTCTTTGCGCCCATTGCCGTTAGGGTCTCTATCCTTTATGGTAATAAGTGCCCTGCGGAGTTCATCGGTAGTGGTCGGCAAAGGAATACCTAGTTTATCGAGCCATGCTTTGTTGATGTACTGCCGCGTGGGGGTCAAGTTCCATGTTTCAGGTTCATAACGAGCCAGATGATAAACATGACCGTCTGCGCTGGTAACATACTGGAGATAAGCCTTGCGGTCTTCTTCCGGGATTTGATAGAAATAAGGGGCGCTTTGAGGGCTTGAGAGGTATTTATCTAAAGGAATAAATAAACCTTTACTACCGTAGTCAAAGATAGCCTCAAGAGCTAGATCATCGGTAATAATGATATCCGGAAGATCCCCTGATGAAACCATCAAAGCAACCTTAGTTCTAATTTCAGGAGCGCTTTCAGGAAGCATATAGAACTGAATATCAATATTGTGAAGCTTTTCTAGATATTGGGTTAAATAGTTGTTTTCATAATCGGTAATAAAGGAATTGGATTCCATACCGATAGTTAAGACCGGTTTGCCTCCTGCGGAAGCCGTACCTGTCTGTGTTCTACCGGCTGCAAAAGCCATCTCCGCCATCATGAAGCACAAAGAAACCATCAAAGCGATATTTTTGAAGTGTTTCATCTCTTTCCTCTCTAAAAATAAGAATATAAGTTCCAACTGAACTGTATATCTATTTTAGCAATGCTTATCCTGATAACGCAAGAAGAATTTATTTACAGTCGCAGGTCAGCCTGTTGAAAGAGGTAGGGCTGTGTGGTACACTGTTCCTATGAATGCCGAAGAACTTCGCTCTAAATATATTGAGTTCTTTAAGTCGAAATCTCATGCCCAGATTCAGGGCAAATCACTCCTGCCTGATAACGATCCAACCGTGCTGTTCACAACCGCCGGTATGCACCCGCTAGTGCCATACTTATTGGGGCAAGAGCATCCTGCCGGCAAACGCCTCGTCAACTACCAAAAATGTATCCGCACAGGCGATATTGATGCGGTCGGCGATAATAGCCATCTAACCTTCTTTGAAATGCTCGGCAACTGGAGTCTCGGCGATTATTTTAAGGAAGAGGCCATCAGAATGAGTTACGAATTCCTCACCTCCGCACAGTGGCTGAATATCGACCCGGCGAAACTGGGCGTAACGGTTTTTGAAGGAGATGATACGGTACCGCGTGATGAAGAGTCGGCCGCCGTGTGGAGAGCATTAGGCGTCGCCTCCGTTGCCTACCGCCCGCGAGCGGATAACTGGTGGGGGCCTGCCGGCACAACCGGGCCTTGCGGGCCGGACTCGGAGATGTATATTGATATGGGAAAAGAGCCGTGCGGCCCTGATTGTGAGCCCGGCTGTTCTTGCGGCAAGTGGCTTGAAATATGGAATGACGTGTTTATGCAGTACAATAAGAGCGCCGACGGGCTTTATGAGCCTTTGGCGCGCAGGTGCGTGGATACTGGTATGGGTATTGAGCGCACGGTAACTGTGTTGAACGGCAATAAATCGGTCTACGATACCGAGATTTTCGCACCGACCATTGCAGCTATTGAAAAGGCGGCGGGCTATGCTTACGGCGCTGACGCGGAAAAGGATCGGTCGGTGCGGATCATTGCTGATCATACCCGCTCATCGACTTTTATACTCGGCGATCCCAAAGCGATAAGCCCCTCTAATGTCGGCGCAGGTTATGTGCTGCGCCGTCTGATCCGGCGTGCCGTTCGGCATGGGCGCAAGCTTGGTATTGCAGGCACGGTGCTGTCGCCGGTTGCAGCTATAGTTATTGAACAGTTTAGCGGGGCGTATCCTGAGCTGGCCGAGCATCGAGCCGCCATTATTGAAGAGCTTGATAGGGAGGAGCAAAAGTTTATGGAAACGCTCGTCAAGGGCGAGAAAGAGTTTGAGAAGCTGCTCCCTAATCTTTTGAGAAACCAGCAGAAGATCATGTCCGGGCGGCTTGCTTTTAAGCTCTACGACACCTACGGCTTTCCGATTGAGCTGACCGAAGAGCTTGCAGGCGAGGCAGGTTTGCTTGTGAACCGGCAAGAATTTGATGAAGCTTTCAGGAAGCATCAGGATTTGTCCCGAGCCGGCTCGGAGCAGTTGTTCAAGGGCGGTTTGATTGACCAAGGCGAAATGGCGACCAAGTATCACACTGCCACACACCTGCTGCAACAGGCGCTTACGATTGTTCTTGGGCCGCATATTGCTCAAAAAGGCTCGAACATCACGGCGGAGAGGATGCGTTTTGATTTCTCCCATCCTTCTCCCTTGACCGCCGACGAGATAAAGAAAGTAGAGGCGCTTGTCAACGAGCAAATCCGCCGTGATCTTCCGGTGAGTATGGAGATTATGGACATTGAAGAGGCAAAGAAGCGGGGCGCTCGTGCGCTTTTTGGTGAAAAATACGAGTCGCAGGTGAAGGTGTATACGATTGGTGATTTTTCTAAGGAAGTATGCGGCGGTCCTCATGTTACGCATACCGGGGTCTTAGGGAACTTCATTATACAAAAAGAGCAATCTTCAAGCGCAGGTATTCGCCGTATTCGTGCGATACTCGCCTAGTGCAGCCCGCCTGCCAGTGGGTTTTCGCCCGCCAGCGGGTTTCAAAGGTTGTTGTATCGGGAGTAGAGTACGACTTTTCGTCTGACAGAAGCGGGTAGAGGGACAGACCTCAGGCACGGCCTGTTTCAAAGGTTGTTGTATCAGGAGTGGAGTACGACTTTTCGTCTGACAGAAGCGGGTAGAGGGTCAGACCTCAGGCACGGCCTGTTTCAAAGGTTGTTGTATCAGGAGTGGAGTACGGCTTTTTGCCTGATAGAAGCGGGTAGAGGGTCAGACCTCAGGCCAGCCTGTTTCAAAGGTTGTTGTATCGGGAGTAGAGTACGGCTTTTTGCCTGATAGAAGCGGGAAAGGGTCAGACCCAAAAACAGGTCAGACCTCACGGCCTAGAACAGACTGTGCCTGCTGCCGAAACTAAACTATGAAACAAGAACAGACGATCTTTCTTAAAGTGTTTTTTTACACAATGGCGCTGCTTGTAATTATGAGTGTCGCTACTATCGCTCTCTTTGCTCGACAGTTTCTCTCGTTTTATGAGACTAACGAGATGCAGCGCCTAGCCGGTTTATTCACGCCGATCTTAGACGAATTTCAGAACAAAACGCCGGAAGAAATCCAAACCATAGCCCAAGCCTTTTATGAAAAGAATCAGAGTTTTGTATTTCTTATTGAAGACAGCACGGGAACTACGCTCTTTGCAACACCCGATACAAAGGTCGATACCGTGTTTTCTCCGCATGGACTAAAACTTATACTGCACAAGAGCGTGAATGGTTCGAGTTACTCCCTCACCGGAACTACCATCAGCCCCTTAAACCGAAATTACCAAGACCTTATTCTCAAGTCATGCGCGGTGCTGGGCATTATGCTTTGTATTGCCGCCATCGGTGCGATCCTCTTTGCACGGAAGATTACCAGACCGCTTGTCAAAGAGTTGCAGCACGAGCGCCAAATGGAGGAAAATCAGCGTTACTTCTTTTCCGCCGCCTCACATGAACTGAAAACGCCGATTGCTGCGGTCAATGCGCTCATTGAGGGCATGATTGCAAACATCGGTGAATACCGAGATCATCAAAAGTACCTGCGTGAATGTCTCAAAATGATGAATACACAGAACAAACTGATTTCAGAAATACTTGAATTGGTCAATCTATCGGACGAACGAGCGGCGGTGATCTTTGAAACTATACCCATTGCCGACCTTATTGCGTCCTTGTTACCGGAGTACCGTGCCATTGCCGAGCGGAATGGAAAGACCGTTGAGGCCGACCTCTTCAATACAGAGGTTAGAGCCGACCGCCGTCTTTTATCACGCGCTCTTTCCAACGTGATAAGCAATGCGATACAAAATAGCCCTGAGAAGGGGATTATTCGCCTTTGGAACGAAGAGAACGGGACGCTGATGCGGCTTAATATTCTCAATACCGGCTGCTATCTTGACAGCGATATTCGTCTGCGTCTTTTTGATCCCTTTTTTAGGGCGGATCATGTGCGAAACCGGAATACAGGACGAAGCGGTCTAGGGCTGACTATTGTGAAGAAAGCTTTGGATCGCCAACACATTAGTTTTTCCCTTGAAAATGCTGCTGAGGGAGTACTCTTTCGTTTAGATTTGCCTATCGCAGGACGCTAATAATGGTTAAACAGACTGGCCTAATCTTCTGTACCGCTTCTGTCAGGCAAAAAGCCGTACGTCGCCCTTGATACAACAACCTCAAAAACAGGCTGTGCCTGTCAGGCAAAAAGCCGTACTTCTGCTCTTGATACAACAACCTTAGAAACAGGCTGTGGCTGTGGCCTGCGATCTGCCTGCTATTACTATTATATATATATAGTAGTAGTAGAGGCAGCCCTCTATGTGCATAACTCAGTTAATTCTTTATATAACATATAAAAGTTATGC